>JAEZEU010000367.1 GCA_023432885.1 Pseudomonadota bacterium
GTGCTGACCGCGACGATCGCGCTCGCCTGGGCCTTGATGCTGTCCCAGGCCATCGAATCGGTGACGCGTGTGTTCTACGCTCGCGCCGATCTCGACCTGATCATGTCCTCGCCGGTGCGGCTGACCAGTATCTTTTCCGTCCGCATCGCCGCCATCGCGCTCTCCGTCACCTCGATGGCGTTGCTGTTCTCGACGCCGTTCGTCGACGTGCTCGTCATCACCGGCGGCCCGCGATGGTTCGCTGCCTTCGGCGTAGTCATCGCGATCGGGCTTTCGGCAGCGGCGATCGCGATCGCGGCAACGCTGATCCTGTTCCGCATGATCGGCCCGAGCCGGACGCGGCTGGTCGCGCAGGTCCTTGCCGCGGTCGTCGGCGCCGGCTTTGTCATCGCCTTGCAAGTCGCCGCCATTCTCTCCTACGGTACGCTGTCGCGCTTTGCCGTGTTGACTTCCGATGCGGCCGCCGGCTTCGCTCCCGATTCCGGCAGCGTCCTGTGGTGGCCGGCCCGCGCCGCGCTGGGCGACGGCGAGGCGCTGTTGCTGCTGCTCGCAGGAAGCCTGGTCATGCTCGGCGCCGTGATGGCGATTTTTTCGCCGCGCTTTGCGGATACCGCGATCGGCGTTTCCGGACGGCACGAGACGGCCCGCGCAAACCGGCATGGGAGTCCCTTCCGCAAGGGCTCGCGCCAGCAGGCGCTGCGGCGCAAGGAGTTCTTGCTGCTCAAGCGCGATCCCTGGCTGATGTCGCAGAGCCTGATGCAACTGCTCTATCTGGTGCCGCCCGCGCTGCTGTTGTGGCGCAGCTTCTCGGACAATTCCGCCGCAGTCGTGCTGGTGACGCCGGTCATGGTGATGGCCGCAGGCCAGCTTGCGGGCGGGCTCGCCTGGTTGACGATCTCTGGTGAAGACGCTGCCGACCTGGTTGCGACCGCGCCGCTATCCCCTGTCAGCATCACCCGCGCCAAGATCGAGGTTGTGCTGATCGCGATCGCCGCGACCTTTGCGCCGCTGGTTGCAGCACTTGCCTTCGCCTCGCCGCTACAGGCAGCCGTCACCGCCCTCGGCGTGATCGTGGCAACGGTATCCGCTACCGCCATACAGCTCTGGTTCCGCGTGCAGGCCAGGCGCAGCCAATTCCGGCGCCGCCAGACCTCCTCGCGCATCGCGACCTTTGCGGAGGCCTTCTCCTCGATCGGCTGGGCCGCCACATCCGCGCTTGCGTTGGCCGCCCCCCTTGCCGCTGCTGTCAGTGGCGCGCTGACCGCGGCCATCGTGGCGGCCACCTGGAAGATCAGCCCGCGGCGCGATTAGCTACTGCTTCTCCGTTTGCAGGTAAAGATGCCGCCTCCTCGTCACGATTGCCATGCGGCAAACTCGACCTATGGTCGCCATGACGGATGTTCTTTTAGGCGATAGAGTAACGCGTCACGTGTCATCGCCAACGGGGCCCTCATGCCGAAGATCTTCACCGCCCTGGCCTTGTTGATCTTGTTCGTTGCGCCGGCCCGCGCGCAAGCCCCGCAGCGCAGCGAGTGCCTTGCGATGGCAAGTGGGCCGCGCGCAGTCCCGGTGAGCTATCAGTTGGCGGCCAAGGCCGAGGATGTCGCCATCACCTATGCCGGCCACTCCACCTATTACATTGACACGCCGCGCGGCGTGCGCATCGCGACCGATTTCAGCGGCGCCTACCATGCGCCCGGCCGGCTGCCCGACGTCGTCACCATGAACCGGGCGCACAGCACGCATTACACGCTCTATCCCGATCCGAAAATTTCCCACGTCCTGCACGGCTGGGGCGAAGACGGCAAGCCGGCGCTCGTCGATTTCCGGCTTGGCGACGTCTATATCCGCAACGTCACCACGGACATCCGCCGCTACTATGGCGACTTCTCCGGCGGCGACATGATCCGGGACGGCAATTCCATTTTCATCTTCGAGGTGGCGGGCCTGTGCATCGGCCATCTCGGCCACCTCCATCACAAACTCGACGAAAGCCATTTTGCCCAGATCGGCCGCATCGACATTCTGATGGTGCCGATCGACGGCGCCTATACGATGTCGCTGGACGGCGTCTCCGAGATCACCAGGCGCCTGCGCTCCTCGGTGGTGCTGCCGATGCACCGCTTCGCCACGCCGCTCGACGAGTTCATGCAGAAGATCGGCCAGCAGTTCGAGATCGACCGGCGCGGCGAGCGCACGTTGAAGATTTCGCGCGACAGCTTGCCAACGACGCCGACGGTGATCATGCTCGACGGGGTATGAGACCCGCTGGGCAAGCTACAAGCACAACATCGGGGAGCGAGAATGTCCGCCAGCACCGCGCCCGCTTCGAAGAGCGGGCTCTATGCCGATCCGCGCGAGGACTGGCTCGCGCAGCACACCGAGGAAATCATCGATCCCACCCGCCCGATCGTCGATCCGCATCACCATCTCTGGGAACGCGGCGGCCTGCGCTACATGATCGAGGAGATGGCCGGCGACATCGCCTCCGGCCACAATATCGTCGCCACCGTCTATGTCGATTGCCGCTCGATGTATCGCGCGAGCGGACCGGAAGCGTTCCGCCCCGTGGGCGAGGTCGAGTTCGCCAATGGCGTTGCGGCAATGAGTGCGAGCGGCGGCTACGGCAAGGCGCAGATCAATGCCGGCATCGTCGGCCACGCCAATCTCCTGCTCGGCGATGCCGCCAAGGGCGTGCTGGAGGCCGAGATCGCCGCCGGCAATGGCCGCTTCCGCGGCATTCGCCACTCCTCCGCCTGGGACGAGGAGCCTGATGTCGCCGGCATGTATGCGACGCGGCCGAAGGGCCTCTTGCTCGATGCCACCTTCCGCAAGGGATTTGCGTGCCTGGCTCCGCTCAATCTTTCGTTCGATGCCTGGCTGTTTCACCCGCAGATCGGCGAGCTCGCCGATCTCGCCCGCGCCTTCCCCGACACGAAGATTGTGCTCGACCATTGCGGCGGGCCGATCGGGATCGGGCGCTTTGCCGGAAAGCGCGAAGAGACCTTTGCGGTGTGGAAGGCCTCGATTCAGGACATCGCCAAATGCCCGAATGTCTCGGTCAAGCTCGGCGGGCTCGCCATGTGCCTGCTCGGCTATGACTTCCATTTGCGGCCGAAGCCGCCCTCGTCCGAACAGGCCGCCGCAGCGTGGCGGCCCTATATCGAGACCTGCATCGAGGCGTTCGGGCCCAGCCGCGCGATGTTCGAAAGCAACTTTCCGCCCGACAAGGGCCAGTGCAGCTACCAGGTGATCTTCAACGCCTTCAAGCGGATCGCCGCCCAATACGGCGAGGCCGAGAAGTCCGCACTCTTCTTGAAGACGGCGACGGATTTTTACCGGCTGCAGCTCTGACGTCCCCGCCGCGCCCACTCACGCGTTACGCCCACTCGCCTTTGCGGAACACCGGCACTGTCCGGCCGTCGGCATGCACGCCGTCGATGTCGGTCTCGCCGTTGCCGATCATCCAGTCGATGTGGATCAGGCTCTGGTTGCCGCCTTGCGCCGCGATCTGCTGCGGCGTCAGCCTGGTGCCGTCGATAAAGCATTTCGAGTAGCACTGGCCGAGCGCGATGTGCGAGGCGGCGTTCTCGTCGAACAGCGTGTTGAAGAACAACAGCCCGCTCTTCGAGATCGGCGAGGAATGCGGAACCAGCGCGACTTCGCCGAGCCGGCGCGCGCCCTCGTCGGTGTCGAGCACCTTCTTCAGCACTTCCTCGCCGCGCGAGGCTTTGGCCTCGACGATGCGGCCTTCCTCGAATTTCACCTGGATGTTGTCGATCAGAGTGCCCTGATAGGACAGCGGCTTCGAGCTCACCACATGCCCGCTGACGCGGCGGCAATGCGGCGTGGTGAAGACTTCCTCGGTCGGGATGTTGGCATTGCAGGTGATGCCGTTCTTGGCAGTCGAGGCGCCGCCTTCCCATTCGTGGCCGTCGGCAAGGCCAATCGTGAGGTCCATGCCCGTCCCGGAATATTTCAGCGCGTGAAAACGCTGCCCGTTCAGCCACTCGGTGCGCTCGCGCAGCTTCGCATTGTGCGCCTCCCAGTTCGCCACTGCGCCCTCCTTGTCGACGCGCGAGGCGGAAAAGATCGCATCCGCAAGCTTGGCGACCGCGACGTCTTCGGGGTCATCGGGAAAAACCTGCTTGGCCCAGGAAGCGCTCGGATAGGCGATAATGTTCCAGTTGGTGTCGAAGTTGACGATCTTCTCCAGCGCCGGCTGATAGGCCATCGAATTGGCCTTGCTGGCGCGCGCGACCTTGGCCGGATCTTCGCCCGACAGCAGCATCGGATCGTCCCCGACTACGGCAAGCCGCGCGGTGTTGTCCGAGAACGCTTTCGCCATGCCCTCATAAAGCCAGCCCGCGGCACGATCGAAACTCAGATCGTGGCCGAAGCGATAGCGCGCCAGCGTCAGTTCTTCGTCGGAGAAGAACGTCGTCACTAAGCCCGCGCCCGCCTTGTAGGCGTGCTCGGCGATCCGCCGCACCAGCGGCAGCGACGCCACCGGAGCGGTGAGCAAGAGATCCTGCCCTTCGCGCAGTTGCAGCCCCACCTTGACCGCGACTTCGGCGAGCCGGTCCAGCTTCACGGGATCAATGGCGGCGGAAAGGTTGCGTTGATGCGCAGTCATGGCGGGCCTCAAAATCGGTTGTCCGTCAGAGATATGCCAAGCTGCCGGTTCCTTCAACGCCGGGCCGCGGGGTAGGCAAACAAAGAAAAGGCCTCGCGGAACAGGATGGAGTCGAGGACGGTGGCGCATCTGCTGTTCGGGCGCAATGTCGATGACAGTATCCGGGTGAGCGATGCCGACTGGCACGATCTCGTCGCGAGCGAGGTTTCGCCGCGCTTACCCAACGGCTTCACCGGTCGATGCGACAGGGCAATGGCGCGACGCGCGGCGCGGCAGTACCGAGCTCGAATCGAGCAAGCTGATCGAGATCGTGCTGCCGAGGCAGTGATGGTGACTGGATCGAGGTCGGCGCGATGGCCGAGGCCTACAAACCCAGCTTCGAGCAGCAGTCCTTGGGATTGATCATC
>JAEZEU010000372.1 GCA_023432885.1 Pseudomonadota bacterium
ATTCACTCGGAAGGCATGGCGCCTGGAAAATGCTTCCCTTGATGAACCGGTCGGAAGCGGCAAGGCCATAACCCGTTGATGTGATGGTCGGAGCGAGAGGATTTGAACCTCCGACCCCTAGTCTCCCAGACTAGTGCGCTAACCGGGCTGCGCCACGCTCCGATGCCGTTCCCTTAGCGTTCATCGCTGCCCGGCGCAAGGAGTCCGATGCGGTCTTGCGGCTGCCAGCGCGGCGGTTCCGGCCCCGATCAGCCCTCCTTGATCGCCGAATCGAGCAATTGCCGGGCGGCAATCAAATCCTGCAGCACACCCTCCAGGCGGGCGCGATCGACCGAGCGGGCCGCAGCGAGTGCAGGTTCGGGCAAGTTCTTGGCGATGCCGTCCTCGTCGAGTTCGAGGAAGCGGAAATCGATGCCGTCGTCACCACCCTCGTAATCATCGTCATCGCCTTCGAAGGTGGCGGGCGTATCGCCACCGTCCTCCGCCATGGTCTGCTCGAGCGTCTTTTCCACGGCGCCGAAAGAGGCTGCGACCGAGGAGTCAGCGAGCCCCTGCACCGCCTTGACGCCGTGCTCTTTGAGAATGCGCTGCACGCCGCGGATGGTGTAGCCCTCGCCGTACAGGAGACGGCGGATGCCCTTGAGCAGATCGACATCGTCCGGGCGATAGTAGCGGCGGCCGCCGCTACGCTTCATCGGCTTGATCTGCGCAAAGCGGGTTTCCCAGAAACGCAGCACGTGCTGGGGAATGTCGAGTTCGTCCGCAACTTCACTGATGGTGCGGAACGCATCCGGTGCCTTGTCCAACTGCCGGCTCCTTTCCGCTCGCTACGCTGAACGTCAATCGCCCTTGGCGTCACCGTTGGTGGGCGCATGCCCGTTGATGCGCTGCTTGAGGATCGCCGACGGCTTGAACACCATGACACGCCGCGGCGAAATTGGAACTTCGGTGCCGGTCTTCGGATTGCGTCCGATACGCTGACCTTTCTTGCGCACCATGAAGGAACCGAAGGATGAAAGCTTCACCGTTTCGCCTTTCTCAAGGCAATCGGTGATCTCCTTCAAAACCAGTTCGACGAAGGCCGACGACTCTGTCCGCGACAAGCCCACCTTCTGGTAGACCGCTTCGCAGAGATCGACACGTGTAACTGTTTTGCCTGTTCCCGTGGTCATCGCCTGCCCCGCACTCTCGGCGAACAAATTTGTTGCCTGAAATTAGGAGGTTAGCAGACATTGGTCAACAGCGAGCAACATGCAAGGGCATGAAAACACAATTATAATTCGCGTTGAACTCTTTTTGCCACACCTACCAGCGGAGCAGCGCCGAGCCCCAGGTGAAGCCGCCGCCCATGGCTTCCAGCATCAAGAGGTCGCCTTTCTTGACGCGACCGTCCGCCACTGCGGCGCAAAGCGCCAGCGGAATCGACGCCGCCGAGGTGTTCCCGTGCTTGTCGACGGTCAAAACCACCTTCTGCGGCGCAATATGCATTTTGTGGGCCGATGCATCGATGATTCGCTTGTTGGCCTGGTGAGGAATGAACCAGTCGAGGTCTTCGGCCGTTGTGCCGGTCGCCTTGAAAGCATCGACGATAACGTCGGTGATCATGCCGACAGCGTGCTTGAAAACTTCGCGCCCTTCCATCCTGAGGTGGCCGACCGTCTTGGTCGAACCGGGGCCGCCGTCGACGTAGAGCTTCGATTTATGGCGGCCGTCCGAGCGCAGATGCGTGGTCAGGATGCCCCGGTCGGCGTTCGTGCCAGACTGCTCCTGGGCCTCCATCACCACGGCGCCCGCGCCGTCCCCGAACAGCACGCAGGTGGTACGGTCCTGCCAGTCGAGGATGCGCGAAAAGGTCTCGGCGCCAATCACCAGCGCGCGCTTGTAGGCGCCGCTCTTGAGGAAATTGTCGGCCGTGGCCAGCGCAAAGACGAAGCCGGAGCAGACCGCCTGCAGGTCGAAGGCCGCGCCATGATGGATGCCGAGCCCGTTCTGGATCGCGACCGCGGTTGCTGGAAAGGTATTGTCCGGCGTCGAGGTCGCCACCACGATCAGGTCGATGGATTGCGCATCGACGCCCGCATTGGCGAGCGCGGCGCGGGCGGCATTGATGCCAAGATGTGAGGTGAACTCGTCCTCGGCCGCGATATGGCGCTGCCGGATGCCGGTGCGCTGCACGATCCAGTCGTCGGAAGTGTCAATTCGTGCCGCCAGTTCGGCATTGGTCAACACCTTCTGCGGCAGATAGGAGCCGCAGCCGAGCACGACCGAACGTATCGCAGTCACGAAACAGCCTCCTGTGCGGTCTGCGCCTTGCCCAGCGCGCCGCCATTCCGATTGAGCGTGTGGTTGATCTTGGTGAGGAGATCGTAGTGGACCGTCTCATAGCCAACATCCACCGCGTAAGCAAAGCCTTCGGCGTTGGTTCCGCCATGGCTCTTCACCACGACCCCATTCAGTCCAAGCAGCACGCCGCCGTTGGACTTGTTGGGGTCGAGCTTGTCCCGCAATTCCCTGAAGGCGCCGCGGGCCAGGAGGTAGCCGATCTTGGTGAGCCAGGTCCGCGACAACGCGGCACGCAGGAACTCGCTCATCTGCCGCGCCGTGCCCTCGGCGGCCTTGAGCGCGATATTGCCGGAAAAGCCCTCGGAGACGATCACGTCGGCCGCCCCTTTGCCGATACCGTCGCCTTCGACAAAGCCGATATATTCGAGTTGCGGCAAGTTCAGCGAGCGCAGCAGCTCCGCAGCTTCCCGGATCTCCTCGTGACCCTTGATCTCCTCAACGCCGATGTTGAGCAGACCTACCGTCGGTCGCTCCTTTTCGAACAGCACGCTCGCCATCGCCGAACCCATCACGGCGAGCGCCACCAGATGTTGAGCGTCGCCGCCAATGGTGGCGCCCAGGTCGAGCACGATGGAGTCACCGCGCATGGTCGGCCAGACCGCGGCAATCGCGGGGCGGTCGATGCCGGGCAGCGTGCGCAGGCAGAAGCGCGCCATCGCCATCAACGCGCCGGTATTGCCGGCGGAGACGGCAACGTCAGCCTCGCCTTTCTTCACCGCCTCGATGGCTAGCCACATCGAGGAGGTCTTGCGGCCGCGGCGCAGCGCCTGGCTGGGCTTGTCGTCGCTGCTGACGGCTACGTCGGTGTGGATGACGCGGGAAGCCACCTTCAGCGCGGGATGTCTTTCCAGTTCAGGATCGATTTTGGCGCGATCGCCGAACAGGAGAAACTCGGTGCCGGGATGCCGGGCCAATGAAATCGCAGCGCCGGGAATGACGACCGAAGCGCCGACATCGCCCCCCATGGCGTCAAGCGCAATTCGAACCTTTTGAGGCATGAACGTCCCGGAAACCTGTTCTCTTGCAGTCTTGAGGTGCTTGGGCCCGCGCGCTGGATGCCGTCGCGGAATGCGGAGCGACGACGCTACTTCCCGGCCGGGCGGCGACAATAGCGTTTCCCGGCCCCGACACAACCTCTTGACCGCCGCCAGCGCAAGTGACGCGATTAGTACGCGAATTGACAAATAGTAGTTTTATCCATGAAATTCAATATATTAGGGACGCGCCCTGAAGGAATCGCGGAGACCCTCGCAGTGGCATGCAAGTATCCATGCCACGACTCGGCCGATTACTTGCCTTTCGGCTTCCGCTTGGCCTTTGGCTTTGCCTTGAGCGCTTTCAGCGCTGCGAAGGGATGGTCCTCCGGATCAGGCGGCGTGATCGCGTGATCGAACACCGCATCGGGCTTGCGCGGATAAGGATCGATGCCGAGGAACAGCGCATCGGTGGCAAGCCGGCCGAGATCGATGACGCCGCCCTCGATCGGCTCCGGCGGATCTATATCGTCGTCGGCAGCCGCCTCGTCCACGAGATCGGAGAGCGCAGGGATTTGCTCCGGCGGCGCGAACATCAGATCAATCGCTTCGTCGATATCGCTCTCCATGGGATCGAGCGTCACGACACAGGTCTGTCCGATCCGGGCGCGCACGTGTCCCGACACATGGAAGCGCCCACCGCTCTTCGGCGTCACATCGAACGAGGCGTGGGCGGAAAGCACTTCACGAACGCCCGCGATGTCGGCCATTGCCTTGCGCTGCTCTTCATCCGCATCGAGTTCGCGGTGCAGCCCCTGCTCCGGAATCTGCGCCAGCGTGACAGGCGAACGCCAGGGGTCGGGTCTGTTCTGCGGGGCGATCATTGCGGCGTCCCCTGCCCAGGGACGGGAAACTGCCAACTGCCGCTGAGCAGCGCGGCGTCATCCCGTTGCGCGAGCGCTGCCAGCGCGGTCTCGGCATAGGCCGCAAGCTCCCTCGCCTTTTCGATTCGATCGCCATCGAGGACGTTCTTGCAGATCGCCTGGGCGAGCGCCTCTCCACCTTCGGCGAGCGCCATGTCATAGGCGGTGACGCGGCCATAGAACGCCTCTCCAATGGCCTGCATCCGCTTGGGGACCGCCAGATCGCCAACGCCCATTTCGCGCAGATTGTCGTCCATATCATTGCAGAAATGGTCGAACAGGGCTTGGGACAGGGCCGATCCGGAACCAGCCGATTTCAGGCGGCGCAGGACCAGCCACAAGTGCAGGAGAACCAGGTCGAAACGGCCGTTAACCGTGTCGGGCACGCCCAAGTCCCGGTAAAACAACGGTTCTCGCGCCTGTGTCACGATCATGCCATAGATGGCCTCGATGGTGCCGAGCGGGGCTACCCGGGGTTTCCTGAAGTGATTGAACGGCCAGAGCATTGTAGGTTCCGCGCGCGGGGCCATGGCTCCCGCTCATGTTGCAATCCTTGGTCCAGCCCGGTACGTCAACGCCTCGCTGGAGGCAAGGGGACGGGATTGTTCCGATAATGACCGTAGTTGCCCAAAAAGGCTCTCACGCGCGCCAGGCGCGCGGCAAGGCGCGCTGGCGTATGGCCGGCGCGGCGGCACTGATCGCCGCCGTACTGTCTGGCTGTACCGGCGAGCAATTCCAGAAGGGCTACATCCTGCCCCCAGGTGCGCTTGAGCAGATTCCGATCGGCGCCAGCCAGGACCAGGTGCTGATCGTGATGGGCACGCCGTCCACGGTCGCGACGCTGGACGGCGAGGTGTTCTATTACATCTCGCAGCGCAGCGAGCGGAAGGTCGCCTTCATGAACCAGCAGGTCGTGGACCAGCGCGTCATTGCGATCTATTTCGACAAGAAGCGGCAGGTCCGGCGCCTCGCCAATTACGGCCTGCAGGACGGCAAGATCTTTGATTTCATCAGCCGTACGACGCCGACCTCCGGACAGGAACTCAGCTACCTGACGCCGCTGTTCAAACTGCTCAGCTTCAACTAACGGACGGCCCCCTGCGCGTAATCGCGCGCTTGCCCTGCTGCGCGGCGCTTCCTACCCTGTGGGAACATAAAAACAATCCCGCACGGAGGAATATTGTGAAGACCCGATTGCTGTCCCGGCGCCGCGTGCTGACCGGTGCTGCCGCACTCACCACCGCGGCAATCGTGCCGCGTTCGAGCCTGGGGGCCGGCGACTGGCGGCCGACCGAAACCGTCAAGCTGATCGTGCCGGCAGCCGCCGGCGGCTCGACCGACGTAATGGGACGCCTACTGGCCGCGCATCTGCAGTCGGTCTGGGGTCAGTCGGCAATCGTGGAAAACCGCTCCGGCGCGGGCGGCACCATCGGCACCGCCGAAGTCGTGCGGGCGAAAGCGGACGGCCACACCATCCTGGTCGGCAATCCCGGCCCCAACGCCATCGCCTACCGCATCTACAAGAACCTCACTTACAAGCCCGACCAGCTGCAGCCGGTCTCCAACATGATCCGGATCCCGAACATCGTGTCGGCGCATCCCTCGACGGGCCTGAAGTCGATTCCCGACCTGATCGCCTTCCTCAAGGCCAATCCGGACAAGCTGAGCTGGGGCTCCTCCGGTACCGGGCAGAGCCCTCACCTCACCGGCGCCTGGTTCCTGCAGCTTACGGGATTGAAGATGACACATGTGCCGTTCCGCGGCGCAGGTCCGGCGTTGCAGGCGGGGCTTGCCGGCGACATCCAGGTGCTGTTCGACAACCTCTATCCTTCGCTGCCGCAGGTGCTGGACGGCAAGCTCAATGGCCTTTGCGTCACCACGCCGGAACGCAGCGACTCCGCGCCGAACCTGCCGACCATGCGCGAGGGCCCGCCGGAGCTCGCCAATTTCGACGTCTCCTCCTGGTTCGCCATCTTCCTGCCGAAGGCGACGCCGAGGCCTGTCGTCGACGAGCTCAACAAGCAGATCAAGGCAATGCTGGAGCGCGACGACGTGAAGAAGAACGTCGCCGCCATGGGCGCCCGCACCGACTGGGGAACGCCCGAGCAATTCAGCGCATTCGTCGAGGCCGAGACCAAGAAATTCGCCGGCATCATCGAGAAGGAAGGGCTGGAGATGGAGGTGAAGTGACCTCGGCGATTTGCGAGGAGCGTAAGCGACGCGCAATTCTGGACGCGGTCATTCCGGGATGGTGCGCAAGCACCGGACCCGGAATTTCGAGGTGAAAGCAAGAAACAAAAACCCCGCGGCGCGAGCCGCGGGGTTTTCATTTGTATCAGAGTATCGCGCTTTTAGTGCGCGAGGATCGCGAGCAGAAGCAGCGCCACGATGTTGGTGATCTTGATCATCGGGTTCACCGCGGGGCCGGCCGTATCCTTGTAGGGATCGCCGACGGTGTCGCCCGTGACGGCCGACTTGTGGGCGTCACTGCCCTTGCCGCCGTAGTGGCCGTCCTCGATGTACTTCTTGGCGTTGTCCCAGGCGCCGCCGCCCGAAGTCATCGAGATCGCCACGAAGAGACCGGTGACAATCACGCCGAGCAGCATGGCGCCGACCGCCGAGAACGCTGCCGACTTGCCGGCCGCGCCACCGCCCGCAATGACGTAGATCGCGAAGTAGACCACGATCGGCGACAGCACCGGCAACAGCGAGGGGATGATCATTTCCTTGATCGCCGCCTTGGTCAGGAGGTCGACAGCCTTGCCGTAGTCCGGCTTGTCCGTGCCCTGCATGATGCCCGGCTTTTCGCGGAACTGGCGGCGGACTTCCTCGACGATCGATCCGGCAGCGCGGCCGACCGCGGTCATGCCCATCGCGCCGAACAGGTATGGCAGCAGGCCTCCGAACAAGAGGCCAACCACGACATACGGATTGTTCAGCGAGAAGTCCGGCGCGACGCCCTGGAAGTAGACGTTCTTGGAGGAGTTGGCGATGAAGAACTTGAGGTCCTCATTATAGGCCGCAAACAGCACCAGCGCGCCGAGACCGGCCGAGCCGATCGCGTAGCCCTTGGTGACCGCCTTGGTGGTGTTGCCGACCGCATCGAGCGCATCGGTGGACTTGCGGACTTCCTTGGGGAGGCCCGCCATTTCGGCGATGCCGCCGGCATTGACCGTAACCGGGCCGAAAGCGTCGAGCGCGACGATCATGCCGGCCAGCGCCAGCATGGTGGTGGTCGCAATCGCGATGCCGAACAGGCCGGCGAGGCTGTAGGTGATCAGGATACCGGCGATGATGACGATCGCGGGCAGCGCGGTCGCCTCCATCGAGATGGCGAGGCCCTGGATCACATTGGTGCCGTGGCCGGTCACTGACGAGGCGGCGATCGACTTCACCGGGCGATAGTCGGTACCGGTGTAGTATTCGGTGATCCAGATGATCAGCGCCGTAACGATGAGACCAACGATACCACACAGGAACAGGTCCATCCCCGTGTACTTGACGCCCGCGAGCGGACCGAAGCCGATCAGGTAATGAATCGCGCCGGCGATTCCGATGAGCGACAGGATGCCGGTCGCGATCAGGCCTTTGTACAGAGCCCCCATGATCGACTGGTTGGCACCGAGCTTGACGAAGAAGGTGCCGATGATCGAGGTGATGATGCATACGCCGCCGATGGCAAGCGGGAGCGTCATCATGTTGGTGAGCAGCGGCGAGCCGGCAAAGAAGATTGCAGCCAGCACCATGGTGGCGACGGCGGTCACCGCATAGGTCTCGAACAGGTCAGCCGCCATGCCGGCGCAGTCGCCGACATTGTCGCCTACGTTGTCGGCGATCGTGGCGGGGTTGCGCGGATCGTCCTCGGGAATGCCGGCCTCGACCTTGCCGACGAGGTCGCCGCCGACGTCTGCACCCTTGGTGAAGATGCCGCCGCCGAGACGTGCGAAGATCGAGATCAGCGAGGCGCCGAAGCCAAGCGCGACAAGCGCGTCGACGACGGTACGGCTGTTGGGCTGCAGCCCAGCGCCGTGCGTCAGATAGGCGAAGTAAAGGGTGACACCGAGCAGCGCCAGACCCGCCACCAGGAGGCCGGTGATGGCGCCCGCCTTGAAGGCGAGTTCGAGGCCGCCAGCGAGAGAGGTGGTCGCCGCCTGCGCAGTGCGAACGTTGGCGCGCACCGATACGTTCATGCCGATGAAGCCGGCCGCACCCGACAGGATCGCACCGATCGCAAAGCCGACCGCAACGAGCATGCCGAGGAAGTAGGCGAGCAGCGCGAAGATCACGACACCGACAATGCCGATCGTGGTGTACTGGCGGCGCAGATAGGCCTGCGCGCCTTCACGCACGGCGGCGGCGATTTCCTGCATGCGCGCATTGCCGGCATCGGCCTTGAGCACGGAAGCCGTGGCCCAAATGGCGTAAACGATGGAAAGCACCCCGCAGAGTACAATCACCCATAATGCTGTCATAGATTTTGCCTCAGATCCTTGGATTAACCCCCAACGCCGAGAACCGCGGAAGCGGGTCGGCGTCCAAAAAGGAGGCCCGCCCTCCCCTAAAAGGGTGGCCTCAAATCGGCGGGGACCATGCCAAAAAGGTACCCCCCGCGCAACGTTGCGAGGGACCCAAAGTGGCGTTTTTGGCAGGTATTTAACGCCCACAGACGGGCTTTGGTCCAATTCCGAGTGCACGATCCGGAAAACCCGCGGCCGGCGTCTGAACCGTCATCACTAACCTAGAAATGGCTCCAGGAGCGGCGGTTTAGCTTAAGTTCCCTGCCCCGATCGTCGAGGAAGGAGGGAATCGCGCTTCCTGCGATGACGGCGCCGATCGGGGTCACTGCCACGCCCGCCTTGCGTGCATCCTGGGCGAAGGCCTCGAAGTCAGCCTCCGGCACTGTGCAGATGATTTCGTAATCGTCCCCGCCGGTGATCAGCGCATCGATCCCGACGGTGCGGCTGGCGACAAGCGCGGCTGCAGGCCGCGAGAGCGGAATGGTGGGCGCGTGGATCGCCGCCGACACGCCCGAGGCGGCGCAGAGCTTTGTCAGGTCGCCCGCGAGCCCATCGGATACATCCATCGCGGCACTGGCATGGGCGCGGATCGCCGCCGCGAGGGCGTTGCGCGGTTGTGGCACGCGATAGCGGCCCACCAGCACCTGCTGCGTCGCCTCATCGCCGGCCAGTGCCGTCGCGACTGCTCCGCCCTTGAGGATGTCCAGGCCGAGCGCGGCGTCGCCGATCGTTCCCGTCACGACCACGCGGTCGCCCCGCCGGGCGCCGCTGCGACGGACCATCTTGTCCGCCGGCACGCGCCCGAAGGCGGTGACGGAGATGGTCAGCGGCCCCGGTGTAGACACGGTATCGCCGCCGAGCAGCGGACAGGCATAGGATTTGGCATCCTCGCCAAGCGCCGCCGCAAAGGGCTTGAGCCAGACATCATCGGCCGTGCGCAGCGCCAGCGTCAGCACGAAGCCGGCAGGTGAGGCTCCCTTGGCGGCGAGATCGGACAGATTCACCCGTAGCGCCTTGCGCGCGATCGTTTCGGGGGGGTCACCGGGCAGGAAATGCACGCCTTCGACGATCGCATCCGCCGTCACGACGATATCGGCGCCTTGCGCCTTGAGCACCGCTGCGTCGTCATCGAGGGCAAACGCGCCTGGATCGGTGGCGATCGGCTTGAAGTAGCGCGCGATCAGCGAGTCCTCGCCAGATGCGGGGCCGCTAGCCACGCGAAAACTCGTCGGCGCGGAACTGGCGCCCGATCTGATCGAGCACGGCGTTGACCATGCCGGTCTCGTCCTTCTCGACAAAGGCATGAGCGACGTCGACGTATTCAGATACCACCACCCTGCCCGGGACGTCCCTGCGGTGCTCCAGCTCGTAGGAGCCCGCGCGCAACACTGCACGCAAGATGGCGTCGATCCGCTTCAGCGGCCAGCCCTTCGACAGCGCATCGTCGATCAAGGGATCGAGTTTGGCCTGGTCCCGCACCACGCCTGAAACCACGTCGCGGAAGAACGCCGCTTCCGCCGGCAGATATTTTTCCCCCTCGACCTCATTGCCGATCCAGTGACTCTCGAACTCGGCAAAGACGTCGTTGATCCCGGCGCCTCCGATGTCCATCTGGTAGAGTGCCTGCACCGCCGCCAGCCGCGCGGCGCCGCGCCGGTTGGCTTTCTTCTCCGGGTTCGCCGCCTTGTTCTTGCCCTCGGCCATGATCAGCTCTTCGCAAGCCGCCGCTTGATGCGCAGCACGGCGAGCGCTGCGCGTGCGGCATCGCCGCCCTTGTTGAGTTCGCTGACGCGCGCCCGGGCCCAGGCCTGCTCTTCGGTGTTGACGGTGATGATGCCATTGCCGAGCGGAAACTTCCGCGTCACTGCAAGATCCATCAGCGCGCGCGAAGATTCCATCGACACGATCTCGAAATGGATGGTATCGCCGCGAATGACGCAGCCGAGCGCAATCGCGGCGTCGTACGGCTTGCCGTTCTTTTCGGCCGCATCGAGTGCGATCGCGATCGTCGCCGGAATTTCCAGGGAACCGGTCACCGTGAGCACGTCATGCGACACGCCGGCCCCTTTCAGTTCCGCCACCGCGCCTTCCAGAAGCGCATCCTGGATATCGTCATAGAAGCGCGCCTCTACGATCAACGCGCGAGCGCCCGAAATATCGGTTTGGTCCTTCAGAGGTGCGCGACGCGCGTCTGCCATTTATTCAAATCCGTCTTGCTCCAAGTCGGCGCCTATGTAGTCGCCGTGAGAGACTAAGCCAAGTTCTAAGTCTCTGTCATTCCGGGGGTCCGAAGGACCAGACCCGGAATCTCGAGATTCTCTGGGACGCAAGGGCACCCCATAATTCGATGCTAACGCATCGCCTCGGAATGACGGCTGCGCCGTCACTTCATTTCCGACAGCCGCGCCGCATAGCGGGCCATCAGGTCGACCTCGATATTGACTTCGCTGCCGGCGCGCCAGCCGCTGAGCGCCGTGACTTGAAGCGTATGCGGGATGATCAGCACCGAAAAAACGACATCCTCGACCGTGTTCACGGTCAGAGACACGCCGTCCAGCGTCACCGAACCCTTAGTGGCGATGAAGCGCGCCAGCTCCCGCGTGGTTCGCAAAGTGATGCGGGCCATATCGGGCAGGTCTTCGCGCTTTTCGATGGTGGCAATGCCGTCGGCATGGCCCGCAACGATATGACCGCCCAGTTCGTCGCCTATCTTCAGCGCGCGCTCGAGGTTGAGTTTCGTGCCCGTCGCCCAATGCCTCGCCGTAGTCATCGACAGCGTTTCGGCCGCGGCATCGACATCGAACCAGGTCGTCCCGCCCTCCATGCCGGAGGCGACCACCGTCAGGCACACGCCGTTGCACGCGATCGAGGCGCCGTCGGCGATGGTCTTCTGGTCGTAGCGGCAGGCGATGCGCATGCGGTGCAGCTGCCCCTGCGCCGTCGGCTTCAGGTTGGTGATCTCGCCGACATCAGTGACGATACCCGTAAACATCAAGCACGCTCGTAAACTGTGAGAGTATCCTTATCCAGCGTCTCGCTAGCACGAACGCGGAAGGCGGGCGACTGCGTGATAGCAGCGAGGGGCAATGCGTCCAGCGCAGGCACGCCGCCGGCGCCGACCGTAGCAGGCCCGCGCAACAGCCAGATTTCATCGGCAAGATCAGCCGCGACAAAGGACGACGCCACGCAGGCTCCACCCTCCACCATCAGACGCGTGACGCCCTTTTCCGCAAGCGCGTGCAGCACGGCCGGCAAATCGAGTCCCGGCTTCGCAAGATCCGTGGGCACGCGGATCACCTGGGCTCCCGCCGCACCCAGCTTCATCGCCGCGGCAGCCTCCGCCGTCTCTGAGCTCACCACCCACAGCGGCGTCGCGCGCGCCGAATGTACCAGCCGGGTGTCGCCCGGGATGCGCAAGGCACGGTCCAGCACCACCCGCACGGGCGAGCGCGTTTCCATTCCGGGCAGCCGGCAGGTCAGAAGCGGATCGTCGGAAAGCACCGTGCCGATCCCGACCAGAATGGCGTCGCAATGCGCCCGCAACAGATGCACCTTTGTCCGCGCCATCTCGCCGGTGATGGCGAGGGGCCTGTGGCCGGAGGCGCCGATCTTGTCGTCCGCCGACACCGCAAGCTTGA
>JAEZEU010000402.1 GCA_023432885.1 Pseudomonadota bacterium
ATGGTGTATCGCCATGGCGTGGGAGTTGCTCGATGACGAAGCTTCGTTCGCAGTTTCTTCGCTCCGCCGCATTGTGCGGCTCGCTGCTCTGCCTTGCAGGCTTCAGCGACGGCAGTGGCGATCCCAATGCGCAAATCGGCGCCAATCCGAGCCTGCCGGAAGTGCAACAATACCTGTTCCCACCGATCCACATCGCCCGGGTGGTCGGATGGAAGAAGGGTGAAGCGCCAACCGTCGCGAACGGGCTCAAGATCGAACCGCTCGCTACCGGCCTGCAGCATCCCCGGTCGCTGTTCACACTTCCGAACGGCGACGTACTGATCGTGGAATCGAAAGCGCCTCAGGCGGACCCGATCAAGCGGCCCAAGCAGATCGTCCTGAAATACATCGAATCATGGGCAA
Source organism: Pseudomonadota bacterium (assembly GCA_023432885.1). GTDB lineage: Bacteria > Pseudomonadota > Alphaproteobacteria > Rhizobiales > Xanthobacteraceae > Bradyrhizobium. The sequence goes on from JAEZEU010000402.1 coordinate 403, forward strand.
CGTCGGGCGGCGACACCGGGCCGAGCAATCGGATCACGCTGCTGCACGACAGTAACGGCGACGGCGTGCCGGATACGCCGAGCGTCTTCCTCGATCACCTCAACTCGCCGTTCGGCGTCGCACTGGTTGGCAACGATCTCTATGTGGCCAATACGGACGCCATTGTGAAATATCCCTACAAGCCCGGCGATACGAAGATCACCGAGCCGGGCGAGGTCCTGACGCCGCTTCCGGGCGGTCCGATCGACCATCATTGGACGAAGAGTCTGACGGCGAGCCCGGATGGGTCATTGCTCTATGTCGGTGTCGGCTCCAATAGCAACATCACCGAGAACGGCATGGAGGCCGAGAAGAACCGCGCAAACATCCTCGAGGTCGATCGTGCCACGGGCAGATTCCGCATCTTCGCCAGCGGACTGCGCAATCCAAATGGACTGACGTTCGAGCCGCAAAGCGGTGTGCTGTGGACCGTGGTGAACGAGCGTGACGAAATCGGTCCCGACCTCGTTCCCGACTACCTGACCTCGGTGAAGGATGGCGCATTCTATGGCTGGCCCTACAGCTACTATGGCCAGCACATCGACCCGCGCGTGCAACCGCAGCGGCCGGACCTCGTGGCAAAAGCGATCCAGCCAGACTACGCCTTGAGCTCGCATGTAGCGCCGCTCGGACTCGCCTTCTACACCGGTAACAATCTTCCCGAATCCTATCGCGGCGGCGCGTTCATCGGCGAGCACGGCAGTTGGAACAGGGACCAGCTGAACGGCTACAAGGTCGTGTTCGTGCCGTTCAGCAATGGCAAGCCGAACGGAATGCCGCAGGACGTGGTGACGGATTTCCTCAACAGCGACAATCAGGCCCGCGGCCGTCCCGTTGGCCTGGCGGTTGACAAATCCGGCGCCCTGCTGATCGCCGACGACGTCGGCAACACCGTGTGGCGTGTCACGGGAAGCGGTGGCGCCTCCCCCGCTGCGCAACTCGCGCCGCCTGCAAGGCAGTAGATTCATTGGCGCGGGTCTCGGACCAGCGCAGACGCAGTTCGGCGACTGCCTCCAGTGGCAGAAGGCCGATGGGAGGCCCAGCTGGATATCAGGCTGAAGCGCGTTAGCAGCAGACGCGCTCGGACCTGCAGTCGCAACAGGCCAACAACTCGAAGGCAAAGGCCGCGCTGATTGCCGCGCATCTCGGGGGCAAAACCCTTGAGGCCCAACTCGAAGGTGCCCGCGCCTCGTTGCAGCAGGCGTGAGCCCAGCTCGGCGCGAGCTCCATCAGCGCCGAGCGAACACCGGCGTGACCCGGTGCGCGCGGTCGTTGATCAGCGAAAAGGGCGTGACCGACCCCGGCTCGACGCCCAGCGCTTCGCGCAGCAGGTGCCGGCGAGCGATCGAGTGGGTGCCGATTGTCGCACGTGTCTCACGAGGTCATCTCAATTATCCGTTTCACGAATTCGGCTCTGGCGATCGCGCGGCCCTGCGCCATCCTCGAGCCCCGCTCGAATAACGCAGCGCGATCAACGAGCCTGAAATGGTTGTCCGAATCTTTCACGCGACGATAGTGTCGCCCCACTCGAAAAACTGGAGGATTGAAACTGACATGATGACGTTGGATACGGCCCGGCGCGACAAGCGCGGTTCGGGCCGACTGGTGTGGACCGCAATCGCCGCTCTCGCATTGCTGGCAACCGGGCCGGCGTCGGCGCACGAGCAGCCGTCCGGCAAGAATCGCAAGATCGAAATGTGCCGCACCTCGGCGTTTCTCGGCGACAGAAAATTCAGGAGTCTGAGCGCCCCGTACAACCAGCGCTCCTCCTATCACGAACTCAAGTCCACGCCGGTCTGGAAAAATGTCGTCTCGACCCTGCTGGTGAATGTCGATGAGGCGAAGCCCTGCTTTGCGATAAGCGACACGCCGGTAAGGGGAAAGGTCGTGTCGAAAATTCCTGCCGATGTCGTCGGCATCCAGGTTTCGAAAGATCTCAAGACCGCGCTGGTCTATGTGACCGGTATTCCGGACTACACCATGGAAACGCCGAAGCTGTTCGCGAGCTTCAAGCCGGGCAACGTCTATGGCGTGTACAAGATTTCGTCCGAACCGAAGCCGGATACGCGGCCGCTCCAGGAGCTCGCCGACAAGGGCGCGATCGGCACTTTCGTGAACGGCGTCAGCATCTTCAACTACACGGACACATTCTCGTACAACGACAAGGGTGTCTGGGCCTATGACGCGAACGTCGCCGAAGCGTCGATCGTGAACTCGGACATTTCGCATGCGACGCCAAGCGACGTGCCGAACTTCCCGAAGAGCCGCGGCATATTCCACAAACCAGATGTCCGGCGAGCTTCTGACCCAGCTGAAGGATCCGTTTGTCAGCGGCGTGCGGGCGCATTCGAAGCTCGTCGGCTTCGCGATCGACAGCTATCCGATCTACGGGCCACTGGGTTACGCGTCCAAGGACAAGTCTTCCGGAATCAAGGTCCTCAAGTCGAGCTATGTGAAGCGGAACTGGCTATCGTCGGGCGGCGGCACGGGGATTCGCAGTTCGATACCCGATTGGGTGGTGCGCAACTGGGATGGCTCCAACGAGGCCGGCGCCAATCTTGTGAACCTGTTCGGCAAGCCGAAGGCGGATATCCTGCTCTCCGACGCCGGGGGTGACGGCCCGGTCAAGTATGCCGGCGACGATACTAAGCTCGCCGCCGAGATCGCGGCGCTCGGCAAGAAGCATGGACTGAAGCGCGACAGCCTGGGCTATGTCTACTGGGACGCGAATGTCCGTAACCCAGGCGGAAAAACCGTGGCGGTGAGAAACTATGTCCTGAAATCCTCGGATCTGTGGGGCGCCAAGGTCGGCGCGGAGATTCTTCCGGTCAGCTACCAGGTCGCCGATCGGGACAAGTTCCTGTTCAAGGCCGATGTCGGCGCCTTCGCGGAAGACGACGAGTTCATATCCGGTTACGGCGATCTCGATTTCCATAACGGTATCGACAGCTACGTTCCGGAACAGAACCGGTCCGTCTATTACTACGTCGCGTCTTTCGGCGCCGAGCTGTCCGACAGGCGGCGTCTGAAGCAGGCCAGCTTCCCGTATTTTGTGGGCATCCGATACAAGGGCGTGGTCGATCCGTTCAATGCGCCGATGGCCGACAAGGCGCGCGCCAAATACCTGACGGAGAATGGCGATCAGTACCGGACGGTGTTCGATCTCGGCATCGTCGGGCGGGGCGACGACAGGAAGCTGCAGCGGGCATCCGTGATCGAGGTCTGGAAAAGACGCTGGGCGAGGACTGAAATCGCTGCGCCTGGCCGGGGATCGCACTCCGGTCAGGCGCTGGCCGGCGACAGCCGGGCCGGGCATTCGCCCGATCTCCGGCAGGTTGGTCCTGTTAAACGAACGATCCGCCCGGGGTGGGATCGGGAGCGCGCGGGGTGGTGACCGAAACGATGGCGATGCCCAGGGTGACAAGGGCCGCGAGCGCAATAGATGCTGCGTTGAACCACCGGTCGGCGAAGAATCCGACGGCGCCTCCGCCGGCGAATCCGAGCAGGACGAAGAAAAAGAGGCCGGACCAGAACAGGTTCGGTTCTCCATTGACGCCACTGTTCGAAAACGCGGACTGAACCAGGAAATTGAAAGCCATCTGCACCACGAAGGTAACGGCCACCGCGCCGTAGAGCATGCCGTGATTCTTGTGAAATGCGTTTCCCATGGCCCCTGCCACGAAGCTGATGCCGTATGCAATGTGGTGCGCGGGAATTGCGTGTCTCACCGCCAGCACCGTGAGGATAGCCCAACCAGTTGCCCAAGAAACGACAGGGAGAGGACAGCATGTTCCGCATCTTTCTTGTCGTGGCGGTGTGGGCATTGTTTGCAGCGCCAGCCATGAGCCAGATCTCGCAACAGCAGCAAAAGCAAATACAGAAGCGTGAATCGAGCGACGAAGCTGCGTCGCAGGTTCAGCAAGGTGGGCTGAAACATGACCGCAAGATAAGTCAGCGGATTCGCAATGCGAATAATCGTATGCGAACTCATCGCTATCGCACCGAGCGATACGGTCAATAAAGTACTGGCGTCCGCCGGGCCGACCCGCTTCATTGAGACAACCCTGCGTCACTACCGAGCTCGGGCTCCGCCTGTTCCAGCCGGATGGCATGTGCCTATTGCGTGGCCTGATCGAATGCTGCGCGGCACGCATCGCTCAGGCCCGCCCGCTGGCGTCGCAAGCATGCGGTGATCGCGCGCGCATTGGGGATCTCGCCGGCGCAGAGTCGATAGACGTCGGGGGTGCAGGCCCGGCGTTGCTCCGGCGTGCCCTGGTATTGGGCTAGGGCTGCGCCGCCGGTAAACAGCGAGAGGAACAAGCCCAGCGTGCAGCTCTTGCGCGCGCGGCTGGTGAAGGCTGGGACTCGCAAAGACCTCGGCTTCATGGCGGCATCTCCGGATCAGGCTGGCGCGGGTGTGGCGCCTCGCTGGTCCCAGGCGATACCGGAAATAAATCCCGCCAAATGTGATTTTTCTCACACAGGGCTTCCCGGGTTGCCGGTTAGCAAGGAGGCTGGGAGAAACCCTTTAGTAACCAAAACGCGCCGCCGCGGCCCGATCGCTAAAATTCGAGCGATCCGTTCAAGCTGACGACAAAGCGGCTTTGCGACCTTCCGCGCAGCTGAGCGGGAGTGCGCCATGAGTGAGGTTGAGTTCGATCTGTTGCTGGATGCCGTGCAGACGGCAATCGCACCTGGAATCGAGGAGGAAGTCGTGGCCCGATCATCGCCCGTCCGTCAGCCCCCGCTGTACGCCGCCAACGATAATGACTGCAAGGCCTGGCCGCTGATCCCCTTCCCCGATGGCTGGTACGCCAGTTGCTGACGCGGAAGTTCCCACGGCCCCTGATATGATCCGGCTAAGTGCTTGATTATATGGATGGAGGCCACGACCAGAATTGAACTGGTGTAAACGGTTTTGCAGACCGCTGCGTAACCACTCCGCCACGTGGCCCCATCGGGGCGGATCAATACAGGCGATCAAGGACTTGGGCAACCACCCTCGCCCGTTCCCTAACCAAATTTCCGAAACTCGAATTCCGCATCATTTCCGAAACTTGCGTGCGCGGTCGTTCTCCCCGTGCGCGCCGGCTTCGAGGCGCACTGGAATCGGGCGTTGCCGACGTTGGGGCCGGATGCAGCGCATTCACAGCCTGAAGGCAGATATCCGCGCGAGGCGCGATCGCAGCGAAAGCTGGACAGCGATATCTCCAACTCCACCATGCGCTGTGTTTGCGGCTTCCGCTTCGACAATTTCAATTCGGAGGAAAGCCTGTCAGGTCGAGCGCAACCGACGCGGCGCAAGCCGAACAAGTGACATACGCCGCCGGTACGCCGTTCCGGAGAAGGCCGCGCGACGCAACCTAGATCGCCAGCCAGATGTCGAGAAGATCAACGGTCCCTTCCTGTTGCGCGCCGAGCACCTAGAACAGTCCAGAGATAGGCCAGAATCCGTACTTCCAGAAGCGGTATAGAGCATGGGCCATCAGAAATAATCCGGCCACATTGAATGCGAAGCGACAAAAGCTCGTTGCCCATTGATAGTCGACCGGGGCAATCTCTTTTTCCCATTCGCCGAGGGCCCAGACCATTATCCCCGCGGCCAGGCTGAAAATCGTAAAGTGGCCCGTGAACCAGGCCAACGGGGACAGCGCTCCACTCAGCGCCACCACTCCGGGCCATTTCGTTTGCGTTTCAGCGAGCATGGATTTTTCCCGAGGCCTCCAGACTATATCAGAACGCCCGTTCCGTTAAGACCCACAAGCGCGCCGCGCGTTCCAGGTTCCAGCGTGGCGCGCACCTCTCAAGCTCGTGATCTGGGGGCGGGCTTCAACTGGGCTGGACGCGCGTTGGCAGGACTTTACTCTGACCACAAGCAGGGCATTTGGCGTCCTGTTTAGGGGAACAGGTCGCCCGCTCCTGCAGCGAGGGAGCAGCACATGTTTCAGCGCCGCCGCCGCGCTGCAAACAAGCCACATCACTCAAAGAACGCCTAGTCAGCGAAGCCAGGCGCCTTCGCGAGGAAGTCAAAACCCTTCCCCACGGCCCGGAACGGGAACGCGCACTACGCAAGGTCAAGCAAGTACAGTTCGCGACCTATATCGACGACTGGCTTGCCTCGCCGGCCCTTCGGCCTCCAACAAGAACCCAGGCGACACGCCGATTCGCAAATCCCGTCTCATCCGGCGCTTTAACTGCGGCGAGTTCAGGTTCCGGCTGACTTGGGTTTCATGAACGCCAGGAACGCGATCGCACGCGCTACGGCTCGGTGCAGTCTGACGTCCGTTGCTCCCCGCCACGGCGTTGGTAACAGGACGCTGCAAGGAACGCTATCCGTATAGGCCTCGACGTTGAGCCAGATCAACATGATCGAACGCGAGCGTGTTTGGCTGCGATCCCTTCGGTAAAGGAGGAACACATGCAGCCACTCTCTGAACAACTCGCCGAGCTGTCGGTACGCGCCAAGGGCGTTGAAGATTCCTTTACGGACGCCAAAAAGGAAGCGCACGACAAGATTGAAACGCGCAAGGCTGAGGCGCTCTCCGCTGCAAAGACGGCAATCGAGAAGGTGAACGAGCAACTCAAGTCTGCGGGAGAGTCCGCCACCAAAGACACGCAAGCCCTGCGAGCGAAAATTGCGGCGGACGTGAGCGCCTTGAAGGCGCACGTGATCGAAGCAAAACATGATCTGGACGTGAAATTGGCCGAGAGCCACGCCGAGCTCCTGGAGTCGGAGGCCGGTCTGGCCGTCGACTACGCCATCGCGTCGGTCGAACAGGCCCGGCTGGCCGTTCTCGATGCCATCGACGCCCGCTTGGCCGCCGACCACGCAGCACGAGCATAAGAGCTTGATCCGCGTGAGGTCGGAGCTGCACGTTCGCGCAGTCTGGCCCGGCGGAACGGGATCCGGGTAATTCCGATGGCTCGAAATAGCCGCACGGATACTCGTCTCAAGCGCATGCCCAAACCACCCTAAGCACCTTGCACCCCCACCCTGGGACGCGCCTCAGTTCCGCCGCCGCCTCCGAAAATCCCGCTTCTTCGGCTTCGGCGCGAGTTCCGGCATCTTGCGCTGGACCTCGCGGTAGCGGGCCAGCATCCGCTCAAAGCTTGCGTTCAGCGCCGAGGCGATGTCGGGCCGTTTTTCAAGTGCGCCGAGCACGAGGCCTGCCGCCTCGATGGTTGAGAGTCCGTCGCGCCGCGGTTCCTTGCGCAAATGGCCATAGCGCGAGGGCTGCCGCGGCCCGAGGATCACGCGCTGGCATTTCAACATCCAGGCATTGCGCCACCACAGCGCCTTGGCCTGACTCCACGTGCCATCGAGCAGCACGATGCCTTCGATGTCCCTGAGGATCGCGCGCTGCCCCTCCTCCATCTCGCCCTTGCGGCTGATGGCGACGATCTCTGCATCGGTGTCGTACTCGCTCACCTTCGCAGAGCCGAGATAGAGAACGGCCCAGCGGGAGGGATCAGCTACGTGCCGCCCGAGCGCCTTTGACAGGCTCGGCCACGACAGGCCGACCTTGACGACAGCGTCCTTGAAATGGCGTGCGGTCAGCCGCGCCGTGCCGAGCGCGCGATCCTGCTCCTGCGGATGCTGCAGGATCAGGATCGAAATGCGGTTCTCAATCGGGGTCACGCTGTCGCAGATGCAGAGCGGCATCGGCTTGCCGCAATGTGGACAGTCCGCGATCGACTGCTCGGGCTCGACATGATTTGACATGAGCCCGCTATACCCTTCGCGCCGACAGAATGAAACTATTCAGCAGGCGCGACCACCCGCCCCGGCTCGGAACGTCGCCGCAGCTTGTCGATCAGCAGATAGATCACCGGCGTCGTGTAGAGCGTAAGGACCTGTGACACCAGCAATCCGCCGATGATGGTGATGCCGAGCGGCCGGCGCAGCTCGGTGCCGGGGCCGGTTGCGAGCACCAGCGGGATGCCGGCGAACATCGCCGCCAGGGTCGTCATCAGGATCGGCCGGAAGCGCACGCTGCAAGCCTCGAAGATCGCCTCCGCCGAGGACAGGCCGCGATGCCGCTCGGCGTCGAGCGCGAAGTCCACCATCATGATGCCGTTCTTCTTGACGATGCCGATCAAGAGAATGATGCCGACGAAGGCGATCACCGTCAGCGGTGTCCCGGTGACTTGCAGGGCCAGCAGCGCGCCGAGCCCGGCGGACGGCAGCGTCGAGATGATGGTAATAGGATGCGCGAGGCTCTCGTATAGCACCCCGAGCACGATGTACATTGCCACCAGCGCGCCCAGGATCAGCAGCGGCTGCCGGCCGCTGGTCCTGTTGAAGTCGCCGGCATTGCCGTCGAAGCTGCCACGGATGCCTTCCGGCATGTGCAGCTCCTCCACCGCGCGCTGGATGTTCGATGTGGCGACCTCCAGCGGTACGTCGGGCAAGAGGTTGAAGGAGACCGTGGTCGAGGGGAAGGATTGCGAGTGGTACACGGCCAGCGGCGACAGGCTGCGCTCGTAATGCACCACGGCCGACAACGGCACCTGCGCGTCGTTGGCGCCGGCAACGAAGATGCGCTCCAGGTTCGATGGGTCCTGCTGGAACTTCGGGTCGATCTCCAGCACGACCATGTACTGGTTGCGCTGGGTGTAGATGATCGAAATCTGCCGCTGCGCAAACGCATTGTTGAGCGCGTTGTCGATGTCCTGCACGCGCACGCCGAGCGCCGAGGCCTTCTGGCGGTCAATCTTCAGCGACAGCTGCAAGCCGCCGGGATCGCGGTCGGCGGAAACGTCGGTGATCCCCTCGACCGTCTCCATCCGCTTGGCCACGATCGGCGCCCACTTGGAAAGGAGGTCGAGGTCCGTGCTCGTCAGCGTGTACTGGTAGTCGGAATCGCTCTGCCGCCCGCCAGTGCGGATGTCCTGCGCCGCAAACATGAAGAGGCGGATGCCCGGCACCGGATACAGCGCCCGGCGCAGGCGGTCGATCACCTGAGCCGTCGAGACGCCGCCGCGCTCCTCCGGCGGCTTCAGGCTGATGAACATGGTGCCACGGTTCGAGGTGCCGCCGCCGGGTCCCCCCGAACTGCCAAGCGAAGAGCCGATGCCTGCCACCGCCGGATCCTCCATCACGATCTCCGCCATTCGCTGCTGCAGCTTCAGCATGGCCTGGAACGAGATGTCCGGCGCCGCACGCGTCGCGCCGATCACAAATCCGGAATCGTCGGTCGGGAAATACCCTTTCGGCGTCTTGATGTAGAGCGTCACCGTCAGCGCGATGGTGGCAAAGAACACCATCAGGGTCAGATAGGGGAAGCCGAGCACGATGCGCAGCGTCCATTCATAGAAGCGCACGATCGCCGACAGCGTCCCCTCTACCAGCCGGTCGAACCAGGTGGCGCGGTCGGAGGTCGTCTCCTTGATATAGTGGGCGCAGATCATCGGGGTGACCGTCAGCGACACCACGGTGGAAACGGCGATCGCGAAGGTCAGCGTCAACGAGAATTCGCGCAGCAGCCTGCCGACCAGCCCGTCCATAAAAATCAGCGGCGTGAAGGCCGCCACCAGCGACAGGCTGATGGAAAGCACGGTGAAGCCGATTTGCCGGGCGCCTTCCAGTGCCGCCGGATACGGCGCCATGCCCTGTTCGAGATTGCGGTACATGTTTTCGATCATGACGATGGCGTCGTCGACCACGAAGCCGATCGAAATCGCCAGCGCCATGAGCGACAAATTGTCGATGGAAAAGCCGGCGAGCCACATCCCGGCGCAGGTGCCGGCGAGCGCCAGCGGCACCGAAACACCCGCGGCAATGGTCGGCGTGGTCCGTCGCAGGAACAGGAACACCACGAACATCACCAGGAACACGGTGGCGAGCAGCGTGAACTGCATGTCCAGCACGCTGGCGCGGATCGTGCCGGTGCGGTCGACCAGGGTGGATATCTCGACACCGGCCGGGATCCACTCCTTCAGCTCCGGGATCAGCGCGCGTACCCGATCCACGGTCTCTATCACATTGGCATCGCCCTGCTTGGTGATCTGTATCAGCACCGCCGGCTGCCGGTTGAACCAGGCGATCGAGCGGCTGTTGCGGACGGAATCCTCGATCTCCGCGACATCGGACAGCCGCACGAAATTGCCGCTCGAACTCTTGATGATGATGTCGCGGAACTCGGCGGCCGTGCGCATCTGCTTGTTGATGGCGATGGTCTCGCTCTGGCGATCGCCGTTGAAGATGCCGGCAGGCCCGAGCGGATTGGCCGCGATAATGGCCTGCCGCACGTCGTCCGTGGCGATCCCGGCATTGGACAGCGCCACCGGGTTGAGCGCGATGCGCACCGCCGGCTGGTCGGCTCCGGAGACCGTCACCTCCCCGACGCCCGGCACCTGCGAGATACGCTGCGCGATCACGGTATCGGCGACGTCGTACATCGCGCTGGTCGAGATCGTCTTCGACGTCAGCGCAAGCACGAACACCGGCGCTGCTGACGGGTTGGCCTTGCGGAACCGCGGCAGCGACGGCAGGTCGCTCGGCAAATCCACCAGCGAGGCATTGATCGCGGCCTGTACGTCGCGCGCGGCGCGGTCGATGTTGCGGCCGATCGCGAACTGCAGCTGGATGCTGGTGGTGCCCAGCGAACTGGTCGATGTGATCTGTTCGAGGCCGGCGATCTGGCCGAGCTTGCGCTCCAGCGGCGCCGCCACCGTGGAAGCCATTACCGACGGATCGGCGCCGGGACGCGACGCCGACACCCGGATCATCGGGAAGTCGACATTGGGCACGGAGGCGACCGGAAGATTTTGATACGCGACCACCCCCACCAGGAACAGCCCGATGGACAACAGCGTGGTACCGACGGGCCGCTTGATGAATGGCGCTGATATCGACGCCATCGACCTACATTCCCTCGGTCGCGCCGGCGATCGGCGGGCTGGTCGGCCCGGGATCGGGTACCGCCCTTTCGATGCGCCGGTTGAGCCGGTCGAGCGCAAGGTAGATCACGGGCGTGGTATAGAGGGTGAGAAGCTGGCTCAACAGCAAGCCGCCAATGATGGAGATGCCGAGCGGGAAGCGCAGTTCGGCGCCCGTGCCGCTTTCAATCGCGAGCGGCAGCGCGCCAAACAATGCCGCCAGCGTCGTCATCATGATCGGGCGGAAACGCAACAGGCAGGCCTGGACAATGGCATCCGTCGGCGACATGCCCTGATGCCGCTCGGCTTCAAGCGCGAAGTCGATCATCATGATGGCGTTCTTCTTGACGATGCCCATCAGCAGAATGATGCCGATCAGGCCAATGACGGACAGATCCTGTCCGAACAGCATCAGTGCGAGAATGGCGCCTACACCGGCCGAGGGCAGCGTCGACAGAATCGTGATCGGGTGGATGTAGCTCTCATAGAGCACGCCGAGCACGATGTAGATGGTCACGATCGCGGCCAGGATCAGCCAGGGCTGCCCCGCCAGCGATTTGGCGAATTCCGCGGCATCGCCGGAATAGACGCCGACGATATTGGCGGGCATGCCGATCTTCGTCTCGAGCGCCTTCACGGCCTCGACGGCGTCGCCGAGCGCCTCGCCGGGCGCCAGGTTGAAACTGAGCGTGACCGCCGGGAATTGCGCCAGATGCGAGATCGCGAGCGGCGCCGTGGTGCGCGTCAGCGTCGCCACCGCCGAGAGCGGGACCTGCGCGCCATTGGCGCCCGGCAGATAGAGCTTCGACAAGACCGAGGGATCGCGCTGGTACATGGGCAGCGCCTCCAGCACCACCCGGTACTGATTGGCCTGCCCGTAGATGGTCGAAATTTGCCGCTGCGCGAAGGCGTCATTCAGGGTGTCGTTGACGGCCTGCAGGCTGACGCCGAGTTGACCGGCGCGCTGGCGGTTGATGTCGAGGGACGCCCGCAGGCCTCCCTCCTGCGCTTCGGAGGACACATCGCGGAAGAGCTGATCGCCGCGCATTTCGGCAACGAGCCTGTTGGCCCAAAGGCCCACCTCCGCAGCATCGGTGCCGGTCAACGTGTACTGGTATTGCGAACGGCTCGACTGTGTCGATATCTGCACATCCTGCACCGGCTGGAAATAAATGGTCATGCCGGGGATGGCGGCCGTGCGCTGCTTCAGACGTGCCACCACCACGGCGATGTCGTCATGCCGTTCGCCGCGGGGCTTCAGCGTCATAACCAGCTTGCCGACATTCGTGGTCGGGTTGACAGAGCCTGCACCGATCACCGAGACCACGCCGACCACATCGGGATCGTTCTGGATGATCTCGGCTGCCCGTCCCTGCCTCGCCTGCATCTCGGCAAAGGAAACATCCGGGCCGGCTTGCGTCACCGCCGTGATCGAGGCTGTGTCCTGCAGCGGCAGGAATCCCTTGGGCACAATGACGTACATCAGCAGTGTTGCGGCGACCGTCGCGAAGGTCACCAGAAGCGTGGCGCGCTGGCGCTCCAGCACCCAGAGCAGCGTACGGTGATAGAAGGCGACCAT
>JAEZEU010000403.1 GCA_023432885.1 Pseudomonadota bacterium
AAGGCTGCGATCCGCGATCCCAACCCCGTCATCTTCCTTGAGAACGAAGTGCTCTACGGCCACACCGGCGAGGTGCCGAAGCTCGACGACTACGTCGTGCCGATCGGCAAAGCGCGCGTAGTGCGCAAGGGCAAGGACGTCACCATCGTCTCCTGGTCGATGGGCATGACCTACGCGCTGAAAGCCGCAGACGAACTGGCAAAGGAAGGCATCGAAGCCGAAGTCGTCGATCTGCGCACGCTGCGCCCGATGGACACCGAGACCATCATCGCGTCCGTGAAGAAGACAGGCCGCGCGGTGACGGTGGAGGAGGGCTGGCAGCAGTCGGGCGTCGGCGCCGAAGTCGCTGCCCGCATCATGGAGAACGCCTTCGATTATCTCGATGCGCCGGTTGCGCGCATCTCGGGCAAGGACGTTCCGATGCCCTATGCCGCCAATCTCGAAAAGCTCGCATTGCCCTCCGTCGCCGAGGTGGTCGAGGCCGCCAAGGCGGTCTGCTACCGGTAAAGCGCCATGGCAGGTCCGAAGGAGCAGCCGCTGCCGCCCGACGTGATCGGGCGCGAGGACGCCACCGAAGTGCTGCGCGCCTTCGTCGTGGACGGCGGGCTCTCGATCGCGTTCACCCGCGCCTTCGAGGAGCCTGACATGTGGGGTCTCATGCTGGTCGACATCGCCCGCCACGCCGCGCGCGCCTATGCGCGCGAGTCCGAGTTTACCGAGGAAGAGGCGCTGGCGCGCATTCTCGACATGTTCGAAGCCGAAATCGCGCGTCCGACCGACATGGGCTCAACCACGCCACGGTCGCAACAAGGTCACTGACGATGCCAATCAACATTCTCATGCCCGCACTGTCGCCGACGATGGAGAAGGGCAACCTTGCCAAGTGGCTCAAGAAAGAGGGCGACAAGGTCAAGTCCGGCGACGTCATTGCGGAGATCGAGACCGACAAGGCGACCATGGAGGTCGAGGCGGTCGACGAGGGGACGATCGCCAAAATCCTGGTGCCCGAGGGGACGCAGGACGTTGCCGTCAACGACGTCATCGCCGTCATGGCCGGTGACGGCGAGGACGTGAAAGCCGCCGCGAGCGGGGCCGGGGCCCCGGCTCCGAAACCTGCGACTGCACCCGCGCCCGCAGCGCCGGCTCCCGCAGCCGCGGCCGCGCCGGCTGCTGCTCCCGCGGCAAAGGCTCCGCCTTCTGCTGCGGCAGCACCCGCACCGCAAGCGTCGGCTGCGGCGCAGGCCAATGGTCAAGGCCGCATCTTCTCCTCACCGCTGGCGCGCCGCCTTGCCAAGGAGGCCGGCATTGATCTTGGGCGTATCAGCGGGTCAGGCCCGCATGGCCGCGTCATCGCGCGCGACGTGGAGAGCGCAAAATCCGGCAAGGGCCTGAAGGCGCCACCGGCTGCCCCGGGGGCCGCGCCCGCCATCGCGCCGTCGATGTCGGACAAGCAGATCATGGCGTTGTTCGAGGACGGCTCCTACGAGGTCGTGCCGCATGACGGCATGCGCCGCACCATCGCCCAGCGCCTCACCGCGTCGGTGCAGAACGTTCCGCACTTCTATCTCACCATCGACTGCGACATCGGCAAGCTCCTGGCTGCGCGCGAGGAGATCAACGCCGCAGCTCCGAAGGACAAGGAAAAGAAGCCGCTCTACAAGCTGTCCGTCAACGACTTCGTCATCAAGGCGATGGCGGTCGCGCTGCAAAAGATCCCGAACTGCAATGTGAGCTGGACCGAAGGCGGCATGCTCAAGCACAAGCATTCCGACGTCGGGGTTGCCGTGGCGATGCCGGGCGGCCTGATCACGCCGATCATCCGCAAGGCCGAGACCAAGACGCTGTCCACCATTTCCAGCGAGATGAAGGATTTTGCCGCCCGTGCTCGGGCCCGCAAGCTGAAGCCGGAGGAATATCAGGGCGGCACCACGGCAGTGTCCAATCTGGGCATGTACGGCATCAACCACTTCACCGCCGTCATCAATCCGCCCCACGCGACGATCCTGGCGGTTGGCACCAGCGAGGAGCGGCCGGTGGTGCGTGACGGCAAGATAGAGATCGCCAGCATGATGAGCGTGACGCTGTCCTGCGATCACCGCGCCATCGACGGCGCCCTCGGAGCCGAACTGATCGGCGCGTTCAAGCAGCTGATCGAAAACCCGGTGATGATGATGGTGTGAGGGAAGACCTCGCCCGAAGGACACTGAGAAAGTAAGCAACCATGGCCGACACATCCTTCGACGTCATCATCATCGGCTCCGGTCCCGGCGGTTATGTCACTGCGATCCGCTCCGCCCAACTCGGCTTAAAGACCGCGATCATCGAGAAGGCCTATCTCGGCGGCATTTGTCTCAACTGGGGCTGCATCCCGACCAAGGCGCTGCTGCGCTCGGCGGAAATCTATCACTACATGCAGCACGCCAAGGATTACGGGCTGTCAGCCGAGAAGGTCTCCTATGACCCGAAGGCCGTGGTGCAGCGCTCGCGCGGGGTGTCGAAGCGCCTGAACGACGGTGTCGGCTTCCTGATGAAGAAGAACAAGGTTCAGGTCATCTGGGGTGAGGGGTCGATCGATGCGCCCGGCAAGATCACCGTGAAAAAGTCGGCGGTCGAAGCGCCCAAGGGCGCGGCCGGCGAGGGGACTTACCAGGCCAAGCACATCATCATCGCCACCGGCGCACGGCCGCGCGTGCTGCCGGGGCTCGAACCCGACAAGAAGCTGGTCTGGACCTATTTCGAGGCGATGGTGCCGGACCGCATGCCGAAGTCGCTGCTGGTGGTCGGCTCCGGCGCCATCGGCATCGAGTTCGCCTCCTTCTTCCACACCATGGGAAGCGAAGTCACCGTGGTCGAGGTGCTGCCGCAGATTCTGCCTGTCGAGGATGCGGAGATCGCGGGGCTCGCGCGAAAGCGTTTTGAGAAGCAGGGCATCAAGATCATGACCTCGACCAAGGTCACCAAGCTCGAGAGGAAGACCGACAGCGTCGTCGCCACCATCGATGACGGCAAAAGCAAGCCGGTCACGACCGAATTCGACCGCGTGATTTCGGCGGTCGGCGTGGTCGGCAATATCGAAAACCTCGGGCTCGAAAAGCTCGGCGTCAAGACGGACCGAGGCGTGATTGTCGTGGACGGTTACGGCAAGACCAACGTGCCCGGCATCT
>JAEZEU010000418.1 GCA_023432885.1 Pseudomonadota bacterium
CCCCGTGGGCGCTTGGGGCGACAACACGAAAACTAAATGGATGCCCTTGCGTTCCCGTCGTTGCGTATCAGTAGCGGGGAAGCATCACCATGGCGGAGAGTATCAGGCAGGTTCGGACGCGCGATCCATTTGACCGCTTCGACGAGGCCATCAACGATCCAGGCCTCTATCCGACCTACCGATATGAGCGTCCCGAATCCAGGCAGCTGGAACCGGTGCCGCAGGATCGGGTTCCGCTGTTCCTCTCCGATTACGAGCAGCAGTACCAGCAGGGACGCTACGAGGACGACGCGCCCGAATACACCTTCGGCAGCAAGCAGGACAAACCGCGCACCCCGCGCATCGTGACCGGCGTGGTGGGTGCGGTTGCAGTGGCCGCCGCCGTCGGGTTCTTCGCCATCGACGCCACGCGCTCGGTGTTCGTCAACGCAAAGGCCTCGCTCGCAGGCGTCGCGCCAGCGATCGCCGGCGCGCCACCCGAAGCCGCTCCGCCCGAGCCGCGGATCGCCGCGCCGGAAGCGCAGGCCGTGTATCGCGGCAGGCCGGCAGAGCCCACCGCCGCGCCCGCGGCGGACGCGGTTGGTATCAAACCGGCGGAAATGGCCTATGCGGCGCCTTCGCGTACCGACGTTTCCGCCGCCTATCAATCGGCGCTGAAGGGCGGTCCGGTCGCCGCGGTCGCTCCCGCCGCACCAGCGCCGCAGCCTTCCGCGCCGGCGGCGCGGCGCTTGGATCCGGATGAAGTTGCGGGCTTGCTCAAGCGCGCCAAGAGCATGCTTGCGATCGGTGACATCGCCTCCGCGCGCCTCTTGCTCCAACGGGCCGCCGAAGCGCAGGAACCGGAAGCCGCGCTCATGCTGGGCACCACCTACGATCCGCTGGTGATCGGCAATCACGACCTGCGCAGCATCACGCCGGATCCGGCACTGGCGCGGCAGTGGTACCAGAAAGCAGCCGCGCTCGGTTCGGCCGACGCCAGGCGGCGTCTTGCACAGCTCCAGAACTAGGAAACAACGAGGCGCAAACGCGGGCGGAAGAATTCCGCCCGCACCAACTCCGGCGCGAGGTGACGGTGGACGACTCACCGTCTCTTTTCAGCAATCACCGAAATCAATCCGACCAGGCAGGGGGTCTTGAGATGCGACGTTTGTTTGCGATGGCACTCGTTGCCACGACAATGGTGTGCAGCCCGACGGCGCGCGCAGCCGACGAGACCGAGCTCGACCCGGCCAAGGTCAGCGACAGTCTCAAGGCAATCTTTCAGTTCGGTTCGACCGCCACCAAGCAGGCGCTGAACGCGAACACGGTGACCCTGATCTCGGGAACGATCGGCGGCACCTATGTGCAGTTCGGCGCCGATCTGGCTTCCGTGCTCGACGATGGAAACAAGTTGCGCGTACTTCCAATCGTCGGGCGCGGTTCAGTCCAGAGCGTCGCCGACATCTTGTTCCTGCAAGGCGTCGATCTCGGCATCGTTCGCTCCGACACGCTCGACTATCTCGAGCGAAAGGGGTTCGCGAAGGACATCAAGAAGCAGTTCACCTATGTGACCAAGCTTTACAATGAAGAGATGCAGATGATCGCGCCGAAGTCGATCGCCAGCATCAAGGACCTCAACGGGAAGCGGGTCAGCGTCGACCTGCCGAACGGCGGCACCTTCGTCACCGCGCTTACCGTGTTCGAGCGCCTCAACATCAAGCCGCAGGTCTATTACATTGAGCAGCGCATCGCGATGGAGAAGCTGCTCAAGGGCGAACTTGACGCGGTGATCGTCACCGGCGGCAAGCCCTACAAGTCGGTGTCCAACTTCAAGAACGACGGCCGCTTCCACCTCGCCCGCGTCGAATACGCAAAGCCCCTGCAGGGCGACTATCTGCCGGCGACACTGACCTCGAAGGACTATCCGAACCTGATCGCCGAGGGCGAGACGGTGGACACCATTGCGGTGCCGGCGGTGCTGGCGGCCTACAACTGGGCACCCAACACCGAGCGCTATCGCAAGCTCAGCCAGTTCGTGGAAGCGTTCTTCACCAAGTTCCCGACATTCCAGCATCCGCCTTTCCACCCGAAGTGGAAGGAAGTGTCGCTGTCGGCGCCGCTCGCCGACTGGCAGCGCCTGCCCTACGCCGACCAATGGCTCAAGACGCACAACGTCGAAGCCGTGACCCGCGCCCGCTTCGACGAATTCCTGAAGCAGACGCCGTCGGCGGCGGCGAGGGTCCAGAACGACGGCGATCGCGAGGCGCTGTTCAGACAGTTCCAGCAGTGGGACGCAGACCGCAACGCGCGGGCGCAGGTCCGCCCGGCCGGTACGAAATAAAGCCGACAACAAAGCCAGCAGGGAAGGCTCGAGGCGTGATCGCGAGCTTCGCGGTCACGCCTGTTTCATCAGCTCCATCTTGGGAGCATGATCTTTTCCGACAGCCGATTGCCACGTTTGGGATGATACTCCAGTCAGTCCGCTTGATCGGCTGTCTGGACGCCGCGCTTCAGGGCGGCGCGGGCGGCCTGCCTGTGTTCCGGCGTGATATTGCTGGCGATCATGCGGATCGCGGTGGCAAGCACGGCCGCATCGTCGGTGAAGCCGAGGATCGGCAGCATGTCCGGCATGAAGTCGAACGGCAGGATGAAATAGGCGAGCGCGCCCAGCAGCGCGACCTGGACATGCCGCGGCGTCTGGCGATCAAAGGCGCAGTAGTAGGCCGCAAGCAGATCTTCCGCGAAGGGCAGCTTCGCCACCGTCTGCCTGAACTTGATCCAGAACCGCCGGCGCACGCTCTCGCGGTCCTGTGCCAGCCTGTCGGCCGGCTCGAATCCCACGCTGTAGTCGCTCGTTGCCATCGGTCTCCCCGCTTTGGTCTGGCGCATGATCAGCTCGGAACGCCGGTGTCCCCCTTCCCGGATCACGCTCACGGCGCGGCCAATTGCCGCCACCACCTTATAGTTGGGGACAGCAGTCGACTCCTTCAACCCGCTCAGAACACGCCGAGTTGCCGGGCAATGCCGTTCATTGCCTTGGCGAGCTCGATATCGAGCCGGGTGACGCCGCCGGCGTCGTGGGTCGACAGCACCACCTCCACGGTCTTGTAGACGTTGCGCCATTCCGGGTGGTGGTCGTTCTTCTCGGCGTCCAGCGCGACCCGGGCCATGAAGCCGAAGGCCTCGCTGAAATCCTTGAAGACGAAGGTGCGTTCGATCGCCTCGCGGCCGGTGGCCTCCTTCCAGCCTGCCAGCTCCTGCACTGCCGCTCTCCTGGCCTCCGCCGACAGCCGCTCCACCATGCGCGCCTCCTTCTTTCACGGGAACTTTACCCTAACACGGGGCGCTGGCCCGCGATCCATGCCAAAATCAGCCCTGCGGGGAGTGGTAACCATGAAAATGGGCCCTGCGCGCCGCAAGCGAAATTTTGCTAGAATTCGCCGGGTAATCGCGTGGCTCCATGAAACTGCCTCTGAAACGATTATTTGCGAGATCCATGACCGGCGGACCTGACCTCGCTTATTCGACGATTCCCTCGCCAGGGCCACGCTCGGCGAAGCGGCGTCTTGCCTTCGTTTCGCTGGCCGGCCTGATGGCGGTGCTCGGCATCGCCGTCGGCGCATATTATTTCGCAATGCGTCCCGTGACGCTGAAACTTGCGGTCGGGCCAGCCAACAGCGACGACCTCAAGGTGGTACAGACGCTGGTGCAGGCCTTCAACAATCAGCGCAACAGCCAGATCAAGTTGCGGCCGATGCCGACAGACGGCGCCGCGGCGAGCGCGCAGGCGCTTGCCGACAGCAAGGCCGACCTCGCCATCATCCGCGGCGACCTCGATGTGCCGAAGAACGCGCAGGCCGTCGCCACGCTGCGCAAGAACGTCGCCGTGCTCTGGGTACCGCCAGTGGTGAAGGCCAAGGGCAAGAAAGCGCCGCCGAAGATCACCAAGATCGCGCAGCTTGCCGGCCACCGCATCGGCGTGATCGGCCGCACGCCGGCCAACGTCAATCTGCTGAAGGTGATCCTGAAGCAATACGGCGTCGATCCGAACAAGATCGTGATCATCCAGTTCGCCGCGAACGAGGCGGCGGAGGCAATTCGCAGCCAGAAGGCCGACGCCTACATCGCGGCGGGCCCCGTCAACAGCAAGATCACGACCGACGCGATCCTGGCTTCCAGCCGGGAAGGCGGCGCGCCGAAGATCCTCGCGATCGACCTGGCGGAGGCGATCGCGCAGAATCATCCGGTCTATGAAGCTTCCGACATTCCCGCCGGCTCCTTCGGCGCCGTGCCGGAGGAAGAGGTCAAGACGATCAGCTTCGCGCACCACATCGTCGCCCGCAAAGGTCTGTCGGAATCGATCGTTGCCGCCTTTACGCGCCAGCTGTTCGCCGCACGCCAGGCCTTGAAGAATGAATTTCCGCTCGCCGCCAAGATCGAGACCCCCGATACCGACAAGGACGCCACCATACCCGCGCATCCGGGCGCGGCGGCCTTTGTCGACGGCGAAGAAAAGACCTTCCTCGACCGCTACAGCGATTTCATCTGGTGGAGCCTGATGGGGCTCTCGGCCATGGGCTCGGCCGGCGCATGGTTCGCGAGCTATCTGAAGAAGGACGAACGCAGCAACAACTCCTCGCTGCGCGACAGGCTGCTGGAAATGATCGCATTGGCGCGCAAGAGCGATGCCACCGAGGAACTCGACCAGTTGCAGGCCGAGGCGGACGATATCCTGCGCGACACGCTGCAATGCTTCGAACACGGCGCCATCGAGGAAGGCGCGCTGATCGCCTTCAACATCGCGCTCGAGCAGTTCCATAACGCGGTCGCCGACCGCCGCACGCTGTTGATCAACCTGCCGCAGCATTTGCAGCGCACCGCGCAGCTGCGGGCGACCGGGACGCTCTGAGCGCCGTTATTGCGCTGTCATATCCTCGTCCTATAGCGTCCACTGAAAGGTTCGACCCGTTGCCAGCCAACGGTCGCGCGAACGCGCGCCGACGACAGGCTAAGCGGAGCAGTCCATAGGACGGCAAGCGGACAGGTGGCTTGCTCCGCTTTGCTCGCAATGACAACCAAACAGCGAGGCGAATAATGGCAATCCGCATCTCCCGCCGTCGCTTTGTCGCGAGCGCCGGCAGCGCCGCGCTCAGTATGATCACGGTGCCCTATCTAAGCCGTGCCGCGGACCGGCCGCAAATGCCCCAGGGCGTTCAGTCCGGCGACGTAAGCACCGATAGCGGCGTGGTCTGGTCGCGCGCCGACCGCCCCTCGCAAATGCTGGTCGAGGTGTCCACCACCGAATCCTTCGCCAATCTCCGCGCGCTGCCGCCGATCGCGGCACTTCCCGAGAGTGACTTCACCGCAAAAATGCTCCTGGACGACCTTCCGGCCGGCCAGGACATCTTCTATCGCGTGAAGTTCCGCGACCTTTCGCATCCGGAAATACTGAGCGAGCCCATGGTCGGCCGCTTCCGAACCGCGCCTGCCGGCCGGCGCGATGTCAGCTTTGTCTGGGGCGGCGACGTCGCGGGCCAGGGTTGGGGCATCAATCCCGATGACGGCGGCATGGCGACCTTCGCCGCCATGCGCAAGCACGGGCCGGATTTCTTCCTGCATTCCGGCGACACGATCTATGCCGACGGCCCGATCAAGCCGGAGGTGGCGCTTGCCGACGGCAAGACCTGGAGGAACGTCATCATCCCCGAAAAGGCAAAGGTCGCCGAGACGCTCGACGAGTTCCGCGCCGCGCACCGATACAATTTCCTCGATGACAATCTGCGTGCCTTCCATGCGGAAGTGCCGATCTTCGTGCAGTGGGACGACCATGAGGTTGTCAACAACTGGTCGGCCTCGAAGGAGCTCCCCGCGGTCTACAAGGTGCGCGACATCAATCTGCTCGCCGCCAGGGCCTCGCGGGCGTTCCACGAAATGTATCCGATGCTCGGGAGCCTCAACGAGCCGGCCCGCGTCTACCGTACCATCAACTATGGCCCGCATCTCGACGTGTTCATGCTGGACGAGCGCAGCTATCGCGGACCGAACGGACCGAACCAGCAGACCGAATACGGTCCCGATGCGTATTTCCTCGGCCCTGATCAGATCAAATGGCTGAAGCGCGCGCTGCTCAATTCGCGCGCCACTTGGAAAGTGATCGCCTCCGACATGCCCTTGTCGATCATCGTCTATGATGCGCCCAACAAGCAGGGTTCGGAAGCCGTAGCGCAGGGCGACGGCCCGCCTCGCGGCCGCGAGCTCGAGATCGCCGACCTGCTGCGCTTCATCAAGGCATCGGGCATCGTCAACACGGTGTGGCTCACCGCCGATGTGCACTACACCGCCGCGCATTACTACAACCCCGACAAGGCGCAGTTCCAGGATTTCGAGCCTTTCTGGGAATTCGTCTCCGGCCCGCTACATGCCGGCACGTTCGGGCCGAACGAGCTCGACAACACCTTTGGTCCCGAGGTGAAATTCATCAAGGCCCCTGGGCCGGGCAAACAGAACCTGCCGCCTTCGGCAGGCATGCAGTTCTTCGGTCATGTCAGGATCGACGGCGTCACCGGCCAGATGACGGTGACCCTGCGCGACCGCGCCGACACCGTACTTTGGTCGACGACCCTTGAACCGAAGCCGGTGTAGGCTCGACCGAGCTGACCGGAGCCTCCGTTCGTTGCGCTCCGCGGCTATCCGCCTCGCGCGCGCTGACGCAGTGCCGCTTCCAGGACATCGCTGGTGCATGGCTTCGGCAGCATCGACGCACCGTTGAGCGCGGACGGCAGGGACATGTCGCTGCTGTAGCCGGTGACGAACACGAACGGAATCGAGAGTGCACGCAGCCGCTCGGCGACCGCAAAGCTGTTTCCGCTGACAAGGCCGATGTCGAGCAGCGCAAAATCCGGCGCGCGAGCGGCGATCAGTTCCAGCGCTCGTGTCACGCTGCCGGCGGTGCGCACCGATTTGACGCCGAACCCGCGTACAGTGTCCTCGAAATCCAGTGCGATGATCGCATCGTCCTCCACAATGAGGACGTCGGTCGGCAATCCCAGGGAATCGGCGGGTTCCATGATCTCGTGCACGGTTCGTGAAATGCCCCCGGCGGATGCCCGGAGAGGGCCGCATGGCGGCGCCTCCGCATAAGCGCACCGCCGGTTCCCAGAACGAAAACATCACAACCGGTATCGGTCTGTCTGTCCACTAGTGAACATAAAAGTGGAACCCGATCGCCTATCCTTGCTTATCGAACTGAGGAAATTTGCGATGCTGACGCGACGAGACCAGACAGCCGAAGTGGCGGGCCGCCCATTCAACAACCTGTTGCGGCGGCTGAATGCGGCCGACTACGCGCTGCTGCAACCCCACCTGATCGCGGACGAAATGAAGCCCGGCGAGCTTCTCTACAACCCCGGTGACAACGTGCAGACGGTGCACTTTCCCTGCGGATCGACGCTGGTCTCATACATGGTTCCGAGCGAGGACGGCCGTGATGTCGAGACGACCCTGATCGGCCGCGAGGGAGCGGTCGGCGGCATCGTCAGCCAGGGCTTCCTGCCGGCCTACACCCGCATCACCGTCAAGTTCGGGGGGCCGGTCGTTCGACTCAACGTCAACAAGCTCGAGGCAGGCAAATCCAGCTCGGCAAGCCTGCGCAACATCTTCGCCCGCTACGCCGATTGCATGCTGGCGCAAATATTCCAGTCCACCGCCTGCAATGCCGTGCATTCGATCGAGCAGCGCACGGCGAAATGGATCGTTGCCGCGATGGAGCGCACCGACGGCAGCAACACCGTGCCGCTCACCCATGAACAGCTCGCGACCTTGCTCGGGGTCGGCCGCTCCTATACCAGCCGGGTGATCCAGTCTTTCAAGGTGCAGGACGTACTGGACACCCGCCGCGGTGCCATCGTGGTGCGCGACCCCGAGGCCCTGAAGCTTCGTTCCTGCCTGTGCAACGAGGCCGTCAAAGCCCATTTCGAGGAGGTTTTGCGCGGAGTCTATCCCGACCCGGACAAGGATAATTGAACAGGCCGGCTGCCCGAAAATGAGCTAACCAAACAGCGGAAAGCCCGTTGTTTTTTACCGTTTTCTGAATATATTGCGCTGCAACGCGTTAGGTTTGCCCGGTCGTCTGGCCGGGCTTCCTTTTTGGGCCAAGCCCTTCGAATTTCAATGGTTTTGAGCGTAGTCCTAATCGGGTGTCCCGGTCTTCCGCCGAGATCGCGCCACCATCTTGCACGGCCAGACAAAAGAAGTTGTCCATGAACCTCCGCAACGTCGCCATCATTGCCCACGTCGACCATGGCAAGACCACCCTGGTCGACCGCCTGCTGCAGCACTCCGGCACCTTCCGCGAAAATCAGAAGGTCGCCGAGCGCGCCATGGACTCCAACGACCTCGAGCGCGAGCGCGGCATCACCATCCTCGCCAAGGCGGCCTCGGTGCAGTGGAAGGACACCCGCATCAACATCGTTGACACGCCGGGGCACGCCGATTTCGGCGGCGAGGTCGAGCGTATCCTCAACATGGTCGATGGCGCGCTGGTGCTGGTGGATGCCGCCGAAGGTCCGCTGCCGCAGACCAAGTTCGTGGTGTCGAAGGCGCTCAAGGTCGGTCTGAAGCCGATCGTCGTCATCAACAAAGTTGACCGTCCCGACGCGCGGCCGACCGAAGTGATCAACGAGGTATTCGATCTCTTCGCCGCGCTGGACGCCAGCGAAGAGCAGCTCGACTTCCCCATCCTCTATGGGTCAGCGAAACAGGGCTGGATGGCGGAAAGCCCGGAGGGCCCCAAGGAACAGGGCATGGAGCCGCTGTTCGACCTGATCCTGCGCCATGTCGCGCCGCCGCAGGTCGAGGAAGGGCCGTTCCGCATGATCGGCACCATTCTCGAAGCCAACCCATATCTCGGCCGCATCATCACCGGCCGCATCACCTCGGGCTCGATCAAGCCCAACCAGCAGGTCAAGGTGCTCAACGCCGAGGGCAAGCTTATCGAACAGGGGCGCCTGTCCAAGATCCTCGCCTTCCGCGGCATTGAGCGGACGCCGCTGGAGGAAGCCGAAGCCGGCGATATCGTGGCCATTGCCGGCCTCAGCAAGGGCACCGTCGCCGACACATTCTGCGATCCGTCCGTGGAGACGCCGCTCAAGGCGCAGCCGATCGATCCGCCGACGGTCTCGATGTCCTTCATCGTCAACAACTCCCCGCTCGCCGGCACCGAAGGCGACAAGGTCACCTCCCGCATGATCCGCGACCGCCTGCTGCGCGAGGCGGAAGGCAATATCGCGCTGCGCGTGGTGGAGGCCGCCGACAAGGATTCCATGGAAGTCTCCGGCCGAGGCGAATTGCAGCTTGCGATCCTGATCGAGACCATGCGCCGTGAAGGCTTCGAGCTTTCGGTGTCGCGGCCGCGCGTCGTGTTCCAGAAGGACGAAGCGACCGGGCAGACGCTTGAGCCGATCGAGGAAGTCGTGATCGACGTCGACGAGGAGCATTCCGGCGTCGTCGTGCAGAAGATGAGCGAGCGCAGGGCCGAGATGATCGAGATGCGCCCCTCCGGCGGCAACCGCCTGCGGCTGGTGTTCTACGCGCCGACCCGCGGCCTGATTGGCTACCAGGGCGAATTGCTCACCGACACCCGCGGCACCGCGATCATGAACCGCCTGTTCCACGGCTATGCGCCCTACAAGGGCGAGATCCAGGGTCGCCGCAATGGCGTGCTGATCTCCAACGACCAGGGCGAGGCCGTCGCCTATGCCATGTTCAAGCTGGAAGACCGCGGCCCCATGATGATCGAGCCGGGCTGGAAGGTCTACAAGGGCATGATCGTCGGCGAGCACACCCGCGACAACGACCTCGAGATCAACGTGCTCAAGGGCAAGCAGCTCACCAACATCCGCACCCCCTCCAAGGACGAAGCGGTTCGTCTGACTCCGCCGATCAAGATGACGCTGGAGAAGGCGCTCGCCTATATCGAGGACGACGAGCTGGTCGAGGTGACCCCGAAGTCGATCCGGCTGCGCAAGAAGTTCCTGGACGCCAATGACCGCAAGCGCGCGGAAAAGGCCCGGGAAGCGGTGGCCTAAGCTACGCGAGTGGCGAATAGGGCGTAGCGAATGGGGGCGTTTGCGGCCGGACCGGTTTTCGGTACGCTATTGGCCATTCGCAACTCATTACGCGCGCTCTGATGTCCCTTCCCTCTACCGTCGACGTCGCGATCATCGGCGCGGGCGCCGCCGGCCTTGGCGCCGCAAACGCGCTGAAGGACTCCGGCCTGTCCGTGATCGTGCTGGAGGCGCGCGACCGCGTCGGCGGGCGCGCATATACCATCCAGGCTTCGCCTGAAATCGTCTTCGATGTCGGCTGCGGCTGGTTGCATTCGGCGGACCAAAATTCCTTCGTCGGAATCGCTGAATTGCTCGGCTTCGAGGTCAACAAGGACCTGCCGCCCTGGCGCGAGCGCGTCTTTGGCAAGGCGTTTCCTCAGGAGGATCGCAGCGAGTTCCTTCACGCGCTGGACGAATTCTACGACCGGGCCGAGGAGGCCGCGGAGACCGCGCGTCGATCAGGCCACGACGAGCCGGCCAGCCGGTACCTCGAGCCCGGCAACCGCTGGAATCCGATGATCGATGCGATCTCGACCTACGTCAACGGCAGCGAGCTCGACCGCGTCTCTATCCTGGACATGGATGCCTATCACGACACCGATCTCAACTGGCGCGTCCGCCGCGGTTACGGCGCGCTGGTGGCGGCGTATGGCGCGTCGTGTCCGTTGGCGCTGAACTGCGCTGTGACACGGATCGATCATTCCGGACAGCGCCTCCGCATCGAGACCTCGCGGGGCACGCTCACCGCCGGCAAGGTGATCGTTACCGCACCGACCAATCTCATTGCCGACGAGGCGATCCGTTTCTACCCCGCACTGCCCGCAAAAGTCGATGCCGCGCGAGGCCTGCCGCTTGGCCTTGCCGACAAGGTCACGCTGGCGCTCGACGAGCCTGAAGCGTTGCCGCGAGAGGGCAATCTGCGCGGCGCCACCATGCGCACCGGAATGGGCACCTACCACCTGCGCCCGTTCGGCCAACCCTGCATCGAAGGCTTTTTCGGCGGCGGTTTCGCACGATCCCTGGAAGATGCGGGCGACGGCGCCATTGCCGCCGCGGCCATCGACGAGATCGTCAGCTTTCTCGGCAACGATTTCCGCCGCAAGCTCAAGCCCCTTGCCGAGTCGCGCTGGGCGCATGATCCGTTCGCCCGCGGCTCGTATTCGCACGCGCTGCCCGGACATGCGGGCGACCGCGCCGTACTGGCCGCGCCGGTCGACGGCCGGCTGTTCTTCGCAGGCGAAGCGACCTCGCCGAATTTTTTCTCCACGGCGCACGGGGCGCGGGATAGCGGCGAGCGCGCGGCGCGAGAGGTGCTGAGCCGGAAGCCGGGCGATTGACGTCGCGACCCTCACTACGCATCGCTGAGATTGATCGCCTTCCGCAGCTCCACCAGTTGAGGCGCATTGCGGCCACCCGGTCTCTTCAGGCTCCAGTACGCCGTGTGCGTGAAGAATGTGGTGAAGAAGGCGATGAAGGAAGTGACGGCGGAAGATCTCGATGGCTTTCGGATGCAAACTTCGATGTCATCGATGTACCTGCCGAAGATATCCTTCAGCGGACCTCCAATCGCATCTCCCCAGAACAGCTGCCGCATCGGAAAATACAGGTTGCTCCAGCGGGTCATTGCAAAAAGCCCGGCATGGTGAAATTCGCTTTTCCCGCTGATGGGGTTCGTGAACGCCAGCAACCCGTCACCATCCCTTTCGGGCGGACAAGTTGGGAATTCCCTCTGGGTTACTCGTCTGTGAAAGTCTTCGACCAACTCCACCTCACGCCGGCCGTCGCACATCAGGTAGTGCGCATGCGTAAGAGGACTTCCCAGCGTGACAAAATCCGTCACCAGCCAGGTCGGAAGCCGGCGCCTGGATTCATCGGCGCTGTTGACGGTATGTGCTGCGATCTTTCTGATCAGTTCGCGCCCCTTTTCGCGATAGCTCGCCTGATCCGTTATTGAGCCGGAGGGCCGGTTCGGATCGAAAGAATCGATCTGAGAAAATTCCGGCTGGAGAAGTGCGGGGTCGGGAAGAGCATTGTTCACCCGACTGAAATAGGTGCGCAGCATGTCGTAGGCGACGACGGTCCCGAGGCTGTGCGCAACGACGATGATTCGGTCATAAGTGCCCCATCTATGAAGCGCCTCCAGCGTATCGACCGCATGCTTGCGGATCTGACGCCTGACCAGAACGTTCCCGGGAGACGGGCGGAAATACCGGGCAGCGTCACCGAGAAACGGCTGAAGGAACAACGCATAGAGCGCGAGGTACAGCACGATCGCCGAAACGGCGATGACCGCGCTGTAGCGCTCGTTCAAACTCCAGAATATCCACCCCTTCTCCCAGACATGTCCGAAGGGCGTCCAGTCCGGGGTGAGGAAGGGAATCCATCGGTGTGCCCATACGTCGCCCGGGATATTACTGTATTCCCAAGCCCAATCTATCATGTAGCGCGACTGCAGATAGATCCCGAAGAACAGCGAGGCCAGGACGTAGGTTATGGCCATCACTGTGAAGCCCCAACGCCCCGTTGCGATTGCCATGACGCAGAGCGAAACAAGGATCGGCAAAAAGAGACTCGTTGCGTGACGGATATTCTCGTCCCCAACGCGGAAATATATGAAACCTGAAACGGCCGTGATGACGATTGCACCCACGGCGACCCAGCCGGCCCGGTTGAATATGGAGAAAATGGCACTGTATGCCGCGACCATGAACAGAATGAAGAATGGAGCCAGAATGAGCGCCTCAGGCTCGTGATAGGTGGACGAGAAGTACCTTGTCGCCAGATTTCCCGCGATCGCGGGCACGTCGAGAACCTGCAAGACAAGGTGGAGGCTCAGCAGCACAACCGATTGCACCAACAGACAAAGAAAGATCGTTGCTGCCCACCACAAGGCGCGCATTCCGCGCTTGAGCCGTGGTCCCTTTCGAACCAGTTCAAACAGCCATAGCAGCACCGCCACCGCACGCGTCTCGCTCATCAGGTGGGCCCAATAGAGTTCGTGAAAATCAACGCTCCGCTTGTCAGCACAGCCGGGAATCTCATTTGTGGTGATGACCGACAGATCCGCATCGCCCGTCTTCTTCTCGGGATGCAGCCAAAAGCGTCGGTCGCCGGGACCAGGCGGGCCATCCTTGTCTAGCCACACCGCGTTGACGATTCCGCGGACCGTATCCAGCGCGCGCTGGCTGCCCATGCCGTGGACCACCAATACCGCCGTTCGCTTCCTTCTTGCGGTCTGCGAGACCTTCGCGGCGGCAGCGACGTCGGTTTTCGAAATGGGATCATCCGCAACGCTCATCGCTTGCCCCCAATGAATAAAATATGCGGACCATTATCCTGGCGGCGCTACACAGCTGCAAGCGGCAATTGATATATGTGAAAATAACAACCTGCCTGCTGGCGCGCCGGTCGAGGGCCGGCTGTTCTTTGCGGTCGAAGCGAGGAGTGACTGTTTGATCAGCCTTTGAACACGGTATCTCTATGAAATCTTAGATACTGTGCGTTCGGATAAAGTGTTTGATCAGTAGGGAGGTTTATCAAACCGCTTGGGTTCAAGAGCCGAGCGGCATCCTCCGGAACGTGGTTCTTAGCAACCAGTATCTTGTAATCGTCAGCGATCGAGATAAGCCCGCGATCAAACATCCAATGCACCGTTCCAGAAAGAGCTAGTCCATTACGAACGGCATCGGGACCTTTGGCTGCTACCGGCTGGATGTGCGCTGCCTGAACCTCTGGCCGGCCTCCCCCATTGATGAGTCGTAATCCCGTCATAGCGCATCGATTCGAATAAGCGGCCCGAACGTTGTGCATGAATGACCGTTCCCTGAACGGCCGTGAGACGGTCATTTCGACGATAGGCCTTTCGAACGTCACTTGCGGCTCCTGCAGCCCCGGCAATGAAATCTCCGGTGAAGTCCGTTCTTCGTTCAAGACAGGCGCAAAGCCAGATTTTAGTATTTGGTCAAACTCACTATCCGGAATCAGACGAACTGCGCGTCCGAAGGCGCCCTTGTTGGTGCTCCCATCAGACTTTCTTAGTGCGCTTTCGTAGTAATGCGCGCCCTCAGCGAACGGCACCGGACGATCGAAGTCCAGATATTGATCGACGAGCGCATAGTAGTGATCCCTATGGGCATGATCTTCGATGACCGCCGTAACTCGGGCCACGCCAAAATAAGATTGTCGACCACCCGCACTCGACAACTCTACACTCGATCTACGCGGCTCATAATAAACGATGTGATCGCCGACAGCCTGTCTTACGTAGTTCAGATACGTGCGTGGGAAATGATAACGAGCCTCCGGCAGGTCCTTGTATCCTGGAGTTATCTTGGTCGTGAAAACCGCCTTGGCCATAGAATTCGCAAACCCACCCCGAAGCAAGTTACCTTCAGGGTAGAGCAACTCGTGTGGGTTGAACAGCCCGCGCAAACCTACTCCATAATCCTCGCCCGCATCTCTTCGTCCGGCACGAGGCATTCGTCGTACTTGCCGAAGATGCGGTATCGATTGCGGGCGACGAGATTGTAGACGGCGTCGCGCAGGGGCTTCGGTACGCCGAACAAGATATTGACCCACCGCCAGCCCGGCAGCTGGCTCAGCACGGTCAGAGCCGCATCAGATCTGAAATACGCCACACCGCCGTGGATCACGGCGTTGGTGTCGGGATCGGCGGGGTCGATGCCGAAGGCTTGCGCCAGCCTTGTGCCGTAGGCTGACTGGATGGCAGTGAAGCGGAAGCGCCGCTCCACGTCACGCCTGGCGACGAAACGGACCCAGCGCGAGCAGAAGATGCAGACGCCGTCGTAGAGGATCACATCGTCGTCGGGCCAGACGACCATCAGCGGTTATCCAGCGTCAGCAGCGCGACCAGCATCAAGACGATGGCGGGGCCGGTCTTCACGAGTGCGCCGAGAGGCTCGATCCAGAGGTCGGGCGTCAGGACGGCGGCACCCACCATATAGCCGAGCGGGCCGCGATGCCGGCGACGAGGCCGACGGCGCAGGTGCGGCGGAAGGCAATCAGCACGCCGATCGACATGTCCATCAGGCTGGTGAGGATGGTGATCGGATCGACCAGGACAGGCGGGAAATTGTGGGCGCGCAGGATGCTCGCGGCCGCCTCGTACGAAATCACCAGCGCGATGAAGCCGGAGAGCAGCCAGAACAGCACGAGGCTGGCGACGACCAGCGCCTTGACCAGGAACAGCCGGGAAAACCATTTGTCCTGAATCGTGGCGGAGCCGTTGCCCAGCATCTGCTCGATCGTTCTCGGCCTGATACCGGTGGCGCTTGTCCAGCTTGAAGGATCGCCGGTGACGCCGCGGCGCAGCTCCGCGATGGCCGTGCTGCGCATCGGCGGCATCCAGCCAAGGAGATTGACGAGATCGCCGAGCCTTGCGCCGAGATCTAGCAGGAAGGCAGGCATTGTGATCCGCGGCCATCTGGCTGTGCCGAAGGCGTGGCGGAACTGCTTGATCACGCCGCCGAGCGTGACAGGCTCGGACTGCATCAGGTCCCATGTCACGGCAGGAGCTTCCGCAACGTCGCGCTCGGCAAGCCAGGCAACGGTCGCGGCGATGTCTTCGACCGCCACCGGCTGGAACGGCGCCGCCGCCTCACGCGCAGGCAGCTCGATCGGGAAGGACGCCAGTGCGCGCAGCATGGCGCTGCCGCCATAAGCCGAAGGCGCCACCACGAAGCCGGGCCGCAGGATGGCGTAAGGGATGCCGGAAGCGCCAATCAGCCGCTCGGCCTCGCGCTTGGTGCCGGCGAAGGCGGTGCGGTCGGCTTCAGCCCTGCCGGGAATCGATATCTGGACGAAACGGATGGCACGGCCGGAGTCACCGATGGCCTGCAACAGGCGCGCGACGAAATCGCGATGCACGGCGGCGGTGTCGCTGCCAGGCCCGTCCTGCAGCACACCGAGGCAATTGACGACGAGGTCGATGGCGCGGTCGCGCAGCAGATTTGCCAGTCCGGTGACGTCCATCGACATCACGGGCAATTCCAGATCGAGCGGGCTGTTCCTTTGCGACGGCGCCAATCTGCGGGCGACGCCCACGACCTCGAAGCCCCGCACGCGCAGATCGTCTGACAGGAAGCGGCCGATCAGGCCGGAAGCCCCGAGCACAAGAATTTTGCGCCTCATCCCCATCGGCTTCCTCAAAACGGCTTTGCGAGCATCAGCCAGAGGATTGCCATGACCGAGCCGAAACCGGGAATGCCGAACAGAAACCAGCGGCGGTACAGCGCAAAGTAGCGCGGCGGGAGAGGCGCGCCCTTCGCGACCGCCTCCCGCGCGAGGTCGCGCATTTCGATCTGCATGAACACGACGGGGATCCAGAATGCGCCGGCAATCGCGTACAGCACGAGAGCGGTCATCAGCCAGCCTTCGGTAATCGAGGTCGAGGACAGCCACATCAAGAGGCCGCCCGTGACAGGCTGAAGCCACACGGCGGAGAGCGTGAAGAAGAGGTCGGCGATGACGACGACCTCTGCCGTCCTGGCGATGAAGGCGGGATCGCCGCTGCGATGC
This sequence comes from Pseudomonadota bacterium, assembly GCA_023432885.1. Taxonomy (GTDB): domain Bacteria; phylum Pseudomonadota; class Alphaproteobacteria; order Rhizobiales; family Xanthobacteraceae; genus Bradyrhizobium. Next base: position 16,623 of record JAEZEU010000418.1, read on the forward strand.
GCCATCAGCATGAAGAAGGCGATGCCCGTTCCGGTGCCGAGGATCACGATAGCGCCGAGCACATGCAGATATTCGATGATGAGATAGAGCATCAGCGGTTCACCGCGGCACGCGCGCGGATCGCGCTCAGCGCGCGCTCGAGTTCAGGTGCCGCGAGTTTCATACCGCTGTCGGACTCCGGCAACCAGTGCCCTTCGCCGCCATGGGCCGGAAGCGCGACGAAATTCACCTTGCCGCCAGCGCCGCGGAAGGCATCGGCCAGCTGCCTGGAAAAGTGCGGCGCAAAATAGCTGTCATTGGCGGCCACCAGCCAGGTGACCTGGACCTTTGCACCCTTGCCGAACTCCGCGGCGGCGGCCTTCAGCGTATGCGGCGCGCAGACCTGGTTCGGAAAGTCATTGGCGCGACCGCCGCGCCCGGCGGCAAAGACAATGATGGCCGCGACATCAGTCCGGGCCGCCAGCGCCAGCGCGCCCCAGCCCCCGGCGGAGTGGCCGACGACGACCGCGCCATCCGGCTTGATGAAGGGCTGCCGCCGCATGAAGATCATCGCGCTCGCGATCTCTTCGGCGGTGGCGCGACCGGAACGCGCATAGTCGGCCTCGTCGCAACCGCCCTGGTCCTCCAGATATTTGCCGCCCGTTGCGCCATGGCCCGGGCGTTCCGGCACCAGCACGGCAAAGCCGCGCGCCACCAAAAAGGCAGCGAGCGCGCGATATTCCGGTTGCGGCATTTGCGCCCGGCGCAGCACGTTCTGCGTTGTCGCATGCGCGATCACGGCGAGTTGAAACGGCCCCTCCCCCGGCGGGCGAAACAGGTAAGCCTGCGACTTAATGTCCGGCAGCGGCGTCGGGACCTGCCACCGCTGGATGCGGTTGGGCGCACCCTCGCCGCCGACAGCGCCGAAGCCTTGCGCCAAGGCCGCAGGCGGCGCGGCCAACGCGACTGTGATCAGAAAAACCAATAATGTGAGCGCGGGCATGACGCTGCCGGAATGGGCGGGAAAAACCTTCGGCAGAATACTGATAACGAATCGGTTTGCGGGGAAATTCCACCGCACCCTTCCGCATCCGCCAAGGGAAGCGGCGTCTTGATTGCTGAAGCATCAGCCAACGCCGGTTAGGTCAGCGGCCTGTCCTCTTTCGGCACACGGTTAACTAAACACTGATGCAAAAAGTACACAGGTTAACCGATAATTAACGATAGACCTTGAAGCCGGAGCGGCGACTTGCTTTGATCGGGTCATGAGCACAACCCTGATCGAGGTTCGACCGGCGAAAGCTGCGGATGCTACCGCAGTAGCCACCACGCATGACGAAGCCTGGCGTTCGGCCTATCAGGGCATCATCCCGGGCGCGGAACTGGAGAAGCTGATCAACCGTCGCGGCCCGCAATGGTGGGATAGCGCGATCCGCAAGGGCAGCCGCGTCAGCGTGCTGGTGTTCGGCGACAGGGTTGCCGGTTACGCCAACTACGGCCGCAACCGCGCCCGTACCCTGCACTTCGATGGCGAGATCTACGAGCTCTATCTGCGGCCGGAATTCCAGGGTCTTGGCTTCGGCCGCCGTCTGTTCAACGCCGCGCGGCGCGACCTCGTGCAGAGCGGGATGAAGAGCATGGTGATCTGGGCGCTCTCGGACAACGAGCCCGCGACCGAGTTCTATCGTGCGCTGGGCGGCCGCATGGTGGCACGCTCATCCGAAAAATTCGGCCCGAAGTCGCTGGACAAGATCGCCTTCGCCTGGACCAACTAAGCTTGATTTAGCTTTCTTCGCTCCTTCTGCCGGTCTAAACGGGCCGTTGCGCGCGCAGGTCGCGCGCCCGTTTGTTGCCTGCCTTGCGGAGCCAACCCATGCGCATCGACGCTATTTCAATCGGAAGGAACCCACCGCACGACGTCAATGTGATCATTGAGGTCCCGGTTGGCGGTGAGCCGATCAAGTACGAGATGGACAAGGAAGCCGGCACGCTGGTGGTCGACCGCTTCCTCTACACGCCGATGCGCTATCCCGGCAATTATGGCTTCATCCCGCACACGCTCTCCGGCGATGGCGATCCCTGTGACGTCTTGATCGTCAATACCCGCGCCATCGTACCGGGCGCGGTGATGAGCGTTCGGCCGGTCGGCGTGCTCCTGATGGAAGACGAAGCCGGAGGTGACGAGAAGATCATCGCGGTCCCGTCGTCAAAGCTCACCCAGCGCTACGACAGGATCAAGAACCACAGCGACCTGCCGGAGATCACGCTGCAGCAGATCCAGCACTTTTTCGAGCACTACAAGGATCTCGAGAAAGGCAAATGGGTGAAAGTTCTGAAGTGGGGCGATGCCGCGGAAGCGCAGCAGCTGATCCTGGAAGGCATCGAGCGGGCGAAGAAGAAGTAGTTGCCACCAGGGCTGATCGCTGCGTCATTCGGCGGTTTTGGATGAACCCGGAATCCACAAGTTCCGGGTTCGCCTCTTCGAGCCGCCGGAACGACGATCGAATCAAACACCCGGCGCGGGCAGCTTGTGGATCGCGCAGGCAGCGCGCAGCGTGTTGACCAGGAGGCATGCCACCGTCATCTGGCCGACGCCGCCGGGCACCGGTGTGATCGCGCCCGCAACATCCAGGGCTTCCTGGAAGGCGACGTCGCCGACCAGCTTCGTCTTGCCTTCCGCCGACGGGATGCGGTTGATGCCGACGTCGATGACGGTCGCGCCCGGCTTGATCCAGTCGCCGCGCACCATCTCTCGCTTGCCGACGGCGGCATAGACCAGGTCGGCCTGCGCGCAGAGTTTTGCCAGATCGCGCGTGCGCGAATGGGCGATCGTCACCGTGGCGTTCTCGTTCAGCAGCAATTGCACCAGGGGCCGGCCGACCAGGTTGGAGCGGCCAATCACGATCGCGTTCATGCCCTCCAGCGAGGGATGCACGCTCTTGGTCAGGATGATGCAGCCGAGCGGCGTGCACGGCGACAGCGCGGCAAAGCCGCCGGCGAGCCGCCCGGCATTGGCCGGGTGCAGGCCGTCGACGTCCTTGGCGGGATCGATAGCGTTGATCACGGCTTCGGTGTCCAGCTGCTTCGGCAGCGGCAACTGCACCAGGATGCCATGCACGGCAGGATCGCGGTTGAGCCGGGCAATCAGCGCCAGCAGATCGGCCTGCGAAACATCCGCCGGCAGCTTGTGCTCGAAAGAGGCCATTCCGGCAGCTTGCGTCTGGGTATGCTTGCTGCGGACATAGACTTCGCTGGCGGGATCGTTGCCGACCAGCACGACGGCCAGTCCCGGGGTGAGGTCGTGCTCGCGCTTCACCCGCGCGACTTCCTCGGCGACGCGCGCGCGAAGATCCGACGCAATGGCTTTTCCATCGATGATGCGGGCCGTCATCTCAATCCTTCTGTTCAGAACTTTTGGCTGCCAACGCACGCAGGGCCTCACCGAGCGATTTGGGGTCGCCGGCGACCGCAACCTGCTTGAGCCGCGAGGTCGCCCCCGACAGGATCTTCACGCTGGCCTTTGGCACGCGAAGGGCCTTGGCCAGCAATTCCGTCACCGCCTTGTTGGCCGCGCCGCCATCGGCGATAGCGCGGACCCGCAGCTTGAGAACCGGACGGCCATCGCTCAGGGTCTCGACCCCGTCGATGTCGTCACGGCCACCGCGCGGGGTCACGCGCAAGGCGATGCTGATGCCGTCGCTGGAGTAGCGCCAAGGAGCAGCGGACCGGTCAGCCAACGCCCCGCTCAGATCACGTTGGGATAAATGTAGTAGGTGATCACCCGCTGGATGAACATGATGATCAGGATCACGATGATCGGGGAAATATCGAGCCCGCCGAGCGCCGGGATGGCCGAGCGGATCGGCCGCAGCACCGGCTCGGTGATGCGCCACAGGAACTCGGACACCGCCGCGACGAACTGGTTGCGGGTGTTCACGACGTTGAAGGCGATCAACCAAGACAGGATGGCGGAGGCGATCAGCAGCCAGACATAGAGGTCAAGGACGATCAGGACGATGTCGAGAACGGCGCGCATGGCGGGAGGGGCTCGCGAGGTGGGATGCCGCCTAGATATCGATTCGGCCTGCCGCAAACAAGGGAAGTTCCCGGCAAATGATGCGGAAAGCCTCGGATTTACCGTTCTTGACTTGGCAGGTCGGCAGAAGGTAAATGGCGCCGATTGTCGGCCGTCTTCCGCGACGGCCGCGACGGGGCCATAGCTCAGCTGGGAGAGCGCGTCGTTCGCAATGACGAGGTCGGCGGTTCGATCCCGCCTGGCTCCACCACGCTTCGCCCTTCGGGCTACGCGTGGCGAAGCCGCGCAGAGCCCGAATGACAAGCGTGGTGTCCGGCGAAGCCAACCAGGCGAAGACGGACCGGCTCAGCAAAGCACAAATACCCTCTACTTCCCCGTAAACCTCGGCGGCCGCTTTTCCATGAAGCTCGCCACGCCCTCCCGGAAATCGCTCCCCCTCAGCGCGATCACCATCTCCCGGTTGGCATCGATGGTCGCTTCCGCCAGCGTCTGGAACGGCACGTCGTAGAGCTGGCGCTTGATCACGGCGATCGCGCTCGGCGAGACAAAATCGGCGAGATCGCGCGCGTAGGCATAGGTCTGCTCCGCCAGCTGATCCGGCGGATAGAGCCGGTTGACGAGGCCGATGCGCAACGCCTCGTCGCTATAGACACGGCGCGCCGACATCAACAAGTCGAGGGCATTGGCGTGACCAACGATGCGCGGCAGCATCCAGCTGATGCCGTGCTCGGCGATCAGGCCGCGGCGGGCGAAGGCCGTCGTGAACACCGCATTGTCGGCGGCAAAGCGCAGATCGCAATAGAGCGCGTGCACGAGGCCAATGCCGGCAGTGGCGCCATTCAGCATGCCGATGACCGGCTTCCCGATCGACGGGTAATAGCCGTAGCGCGTCTGCCAATCCGGACCGCGGTTCATGTCGAACGGCGGCAGGGTCGCGGCGCGCTTGATATCGTCGGGATCGAGTGTCTTCAGCGCATCCATGTCGGCGCCGGCACAGAAGGCACGGCCCGCGCCGGTCAGAACGATCACCCGCACATTGTCGTCAGCAGCTGCCGTCTCCATCGCATGGCGCACGTCACGCTCCATGATCGGCGTCCACGCATTCATGCGGTCGGGCCGGTTCAGCGTGATGGTCGCGATCTTGTCCTTGGCTTCATAGAGAATGTGCTGATAGCTCATGTCGTCTCCCTGCTCGCCGCGGTTCGCGTGCGGCCTGTTGTCGTTGATGTCAGGATCTTGGCTTCGCGCGCGAGCCTTTCGGCCGCGCCAGATAGTCCTGAGTTTCCGGCCGATCGATTAGCCAGCCGGTCCAGCGCCGGAAAATTTTCGCCATCCGCTCCGGCTCGACCCCGAGCTGCGACATCGCCACACCGCCATTGACGGATTCGCGGTACTCCGCAATCAGCCCGTCGCGCACGATGAAACGGCTCATGCCGTCGATCACCACGCGCTTGCCCTTGAACTGCGGGATGGTGGAGGTGAAGCTCGACAGCGACCAGGCGTAACCCATGCTGCCGTCGAAGACCGGATCGAACATCTCCCAGCGATAATCCGTGGCATCGCGGTGAAACAGGTCCTGCATCATATGCGCGATGTCGGCGCGGCCTTTGTGCGGGCCGTAGATGTAATCGTAATAGATGCCGTCTTCATGGAAATGCCGCGCGAAGCGCGCACCGTCGCCGCTCTCCGCCGAGTGCGTGAAATTGCTGAGCAGCTTTGCGAACTCCTCGCGCGTCATGCCGCCTCCCGTCTTCTTTGAGACCGAGACTAGCACAGCTGCGGATTTTGCAAGCCGCCGGCGCGCGCTGGATATTTTGCATTGCGGATTATTCCGCGGCTTGCGCCAAAATCAGCTCCGGCTGGCGCGCGAGCCAGCCCTCAATGAACTGCCTGAGCCAGGCGCGCTCGGCGAAATCATACACCGCGCGATCGGCAAAATGCTGGTGCCGCGCCCGCGCGCCCGGCGAGGCCATGTTGTCGTAGCCGCGCGTGGTCCAGCAATGCATCATCGCCCAGGTCACGTCGGGATGAAACTGAAAGCCGAAGGCGTGGCCGCTCCGGAAGGCCTGCACCGGAAAATCGTCACCTTCCGCGAGCAGCTCGGCGCTACAGGGCAGCTCGAAGCCCTCGCGATGCCAATGGTAGACCTGATCGGGCCAGTCCGGACAGACGGCCCGTCCCGCCGCCGTGGGGCGCACCGGATAATAGCCGATCTGCGTGAGGCCTTGCGGATGCGGCGCGACCCTTGCACCAAGCTGCATGGCGAGCATCTGCGCACCCAGGCAGATGCCGAGGAACGGCCGCTGCTCACGCAGGGGAATCTCGATCCATTCGATTTCGCGCCGGATGTAGTCCTCGCCGTCGTTGGCGCTCATCGGGCCGCCGAAGAACACTGCGCCGGCATGTGCATCCAGCGTGTCCGGCAGCGCGTCACCGAAGCGCGGGCGGCGGATGTCGAGGGAGTGGCCGAGCGCGCGCAGCGCATTGCCGACGCGGCCGGGCGTGGAGGTCTCCTGGTGCAGAACGATCAGAACCGGACGGAGCGTGTCGGGCTCAGCGGCGTGCGTTCGCCGGCCCGACAGGGGCAGTACATTCCCGCAACTCGTGGTCTGCCGAAAGGACATGGTATTTGCTTCTGACGGCGCTCAGATAAAATTGTAGCCGGTGGTCGTTAACTTGCGGTGAGTTCGGTCACACTGGGATAAATCCAAGCAAATCACGGGCCAGTGATGTCAGGGGAGCCGGCTGTATCCAGCTTCACCGGTTTCGCAGCTGGAATCCGCCACTTGCGGCCAGGATGAAGGAGCGTGGGAAGAAGCGCAGCAGGAAGGGCACCAGCTTGATGAGCAACCCGGGCAATACTGCCCGTTTGTTGGCCATCAGGCCTTCATAGCCCTGCCGCGCGACCTCCGCGGCCGAGACCTTCAAAATCGCGGAATCAAAGCCGGGCGCGAACCCTGCCCGGGCCTGAAATTCCGTCAGAACCGGACCGGGGCAAACCACGGTGACGCGCACGCCCTGCGGCGCGAGCTCGCTTCGCATCGCTTCACTGAAGGAGAGGACATAGGCCTTGGAGGCGTAGTAGACCGCCATGCCTGGCCCCGGCAAAAACCCCGCGATGGAACCGATGTTGAGGATGCCACCGCGATTGCGGATGAGCTGATCGGTGAAGCGCAGCGTCAGGTCGGTCAGCGCGCGGATATTGACTGCGATCATGCCGAGCTGGTCGTTGCGGTCGCGCTTGAAGGCGCGGCCGAAGATGCCGAAGCCGGCGTTGTTGACGAGATATTCAAGCTCGACGCCGGCCGTGGCCAAGGCACCCTCTATTGTGTCGCCGGCATCCGCCCGCTCGAGGTCGCAGGGAATTACGATCGGTGGCGCACCGCCGGCTGCGGTAATTTCGCCGGCGAGTTGATCGAGGCGATCAGCCCGCCTGGCGGTCAGCGCGACCCGATGACCTTTCGCCGCAAAGATCCGCGCAAGCTCCAAGCCGATGCCCGCCGAGGCCCCAGTAATCAGCGTCACACGCTCTGTCACGATTAAAATCTCTCAAATCAATTTCCACGTCATCCCGGCCACGCGCGACAAGACCATAGGCTTGTGACGCGAGCAACCCGCCCCGGGGGAATACCAGCCCACGCAATGCAGCGACGGAAAGCGTTTTGCGGACAGTGATTTGCCACGCCCTGAACCAGGCTGCCGCCGCGACCTTAAATTTTGGTCATGAAGAGGTTTGCGAGGCGCAACAAGACCCCGGAGGCATCAAACGGCCGCGCCGGCACTATCGTCACTGGCGGTACGCGCCGCCTGGCGCGCCAGCACTGCGTGCTTGAGGTCGATACGGTCGCGTCCGGAAATGCCGAGCAGATCAGCGGCGCGCCACAGCACATTGTCCTCGAACTCGGTGACCTTGCCGTCCGCGAACACCATCTCCCACATCATCTCCACGATGCGGCGACGGCCGGCTTCGTCCACCTCGCGCATGATCACGCTGGTGAAGCGGTAGAGATCGACAGCGTCGCTCTCGGCCCGGCTGGCCGAGGCGATCAGCTGATCGGCGGCGCCCCGGTCCAGCTTGAAGCTGCTTTCGATCAGGCTGTGCAGCTTGCGCCTCTCGACGGCCGTAGGCTGGCCATCAAGCGAGACGATATGGATGAGCAGCGCGGTCGCAGCGAGACGGTAATCCGTCTCGTCGAACACGCGCTGAGCTGCGTCCGGAGAAACGATATCGGCGATGAATTGGCGAAGTCCGTCCAGCATCAGATCTCTCTGTCGGGAACCGGTGGGGTTGCTCCAATGACTATATGGGCCGGAACGGGAAATCGCGCAATCGGCCAGAATCATGCGCCAGATTACGTTTGCGCAATCTCTCCGCCGTCATGGCCGGACTCAGGCCGAATGATGAGTAACTCCGTTCGGAGACATGGAGAGCAAATCGATGGCGGCGGTGAGGGCTGCGGCTGCTATCTCTACGGTATCTCGTACACCACCATCTTGTCGGCGATGCCCCGCAGTGCGGCTTCCTTCCGGATCGGCTGGATCGCCTCGCGCTCGATGATGGCGGCGACTTCGGGCGCGCCGATTACGGGCTGCGTGAGGTGGATTTCCTGATTGGTCGAGAGGCTCTGCACCCGCGCCGCGACATTCACGGTCTGGCCGAAATAGTCCTGGCGCTCGTTGAGCATCACCGCAAGGCAGGGCCCTTCATGCACGCCGATCTTGACGATGAGATCTTCAGTGCCGCGCTTCCTGTTCAGTTCCTTCATGGCCGAGCGCATGCGCAAGCCGGCCCTCAGCGCGTGCTCGGGACGAATGAAAGTCGCCATGACAGCGTCGCCGATGGTCTTGACGACTGCCCCCTTCTCGGAAGCGATGATCTCGAGCAACGCGTGGAAGTGCGCCCGCACGAGGTCGAAGGCCGCCAGATCGCCGACGCGTTCGTAAAGCGCGGTCGATCCCTTCAGGTCGGTAAACAGGAACGTCAGCGATGTGATCTTCAGCCGCTGGTCGATGTTGAGATTGTCCGCCTTGTAGAGGTCTCGAAACGTCTGGTTGGAGAGGATGCGCTTGGCCGTGAGGATCGGCTTGCGCTTGCCGATCATGTCGTGCATCGCATCGCCGGCGACCCAGACACCCGGCAAGACGCGCAGGTCCGACTGGTTGTCGAGCGTGAGACGCAGCGGACCGGGACGCATCACCGTTGTGCCGGTCGGCGAATGCACCTTGTTGAACACCATCGAAAGCTGCTGGCGCTCCCTTGTCGGCTCGCCCTGCACGTCGATGAAGTGCGCTGCATGCGTTACCGGCTCGAACACGATGACAAACTGCTTCGGCAATTGCAGCGACAGAACCGCCTTCTCGCCCGGCGGCAGCTCCATTGCCTCAAGCGTCACCTCTTCGGTCAGTCGGGCAAACGATCCTTCGTCGATGTCGACGCCCGAACTCCAGAATATCTGGCGATAATACTCCCAGAGCGGCAGCATGTGAGGATCGTGCGCGGCGATGCGGCGGATGCGCGGGCTGACTGTGAAGGCGACCTCCACCAGTTCATCCACGGAGGCTTCATAGCCTGCGGCACACAGCGCACAATTATAGTCGTCAGGACGGAGCGACTTCAGCGTGGCATGGGCGTCGAGCACGCCGCCGCAACCGGGACAGAGCACATTCCAGCCGATATCGAACATGCCGAGCCGCGAGGCGTGCAGGAACCCCGAAATCACCTTCTCTTCGTCGAGGCCGGTCTTGCGCGAGAAATCCAGCAGGTTGACGCGATTGAGCGCACGATCCTCGCCGGACTCGACGAGATCCCTGATCGCATCGACCACGTTGGCGTCGGCGGTCTGCTTCAGTACCGAAAACAAGGCGCTGGTCTCGCTCATGATGCAGACCTCAAGGGGTTCAACGCGGCGAAATCGAGAAAGCTGGCGAACGGTCCGGCTGCGTTGTAACGACGCCGACCGGCATCACCGGGGCCTTGTCGAGCAGCGTGACGCGGAAGCTGCCGATAATGCGCGCCAGCGCCAGCGTCGCCTCCATCAGCGCGAAATGCGCGCCGATGCAGATCCGCGGGCCGACGCCGAACGGCAGATAGGCGAACGGTCGGGTGGCGGCGCCGGAGCCATGAAGCGCGACGGGATGAAGGCTTTGGGATCCTGCCAGAGCTTTTCGTGCCGGTGCAGAAGCCAGGGCGAGATCAGGACCACGTCATTCTTGCGCAGGGGACGACCCGCGACGACGTCGGGCCCTGCGGCCGCCCGTGCGATCAGGAAGGCCGGAGGATAGAGCCGCATGGTCTCGTCGAGCACCGCGCGGGTGAATTTCAGCTTGTCGAGCTCTAGGCCGCCCTCCGCGATGGCCGCGCGCGCCTCCGCCGCCATCTGCTCCTGCGCGGCCGGATCGAGCGCGAGCAGATAGAGCGACCAGAACAGGGCGGTCGCCGTCGTCTCATGGCCGGCGAGGATCATCGTCGCCACCTCATCGCCCAGCTGCTCGTCGTTGAATGCCTGCCCCGTCTCGGGGTCGCGCGCTTCACCCATCAGGTCAAACAGGGCGCGCGCCGGCGCGCCGTCCTTCTTGCCGGCGGCGCGCCGTTCGGCCATCAGCATGGCAACGAATTGCGTCCAGCGCTTGCGGAAGCGGGCGCGAGAGAAATCCAGCGGGGTCGGCCAGTTCAGCGGCAACAGCAGATCGAGGAAGTGCGGCCGTGCCAGCCGCTCGCCGTACTCCATGACGAAATCGCGCAAGGTCGTGCCGTGCTGATCCATGCCGAAGGAGAACATCGTGCGGCCGGCGATCTCCAGCGTCATGTGCTGCATCACCTCACGCAAATCCACCGGCGCGTTGCTGGCAGCCTTGAGTTTCGCCACGGTCTCGTCGATGACGCCGACCATGTGGGGGATCAGCGTGCCTACCGCGCGCGGCGTGAAGGCCGGCGCCAGGGTGCGCCGCTGGTGCTTCCAGGCGCGCCCCTCCGCGATCAGCACGCCCTGGCCCAGGATCGGGCGCAGCACGCGGATGCCGGCCGGCGTGCGGGTATAGTTCTCGTAATTGTCGACCAGCACATGCTTGATCGCATCGGGCGTGTTAAGGATGAAGCTGCTGCGGCCTGCAAAGCGGCCCTGGATGATGTCCTCTTCGTAGGCGCGATCGCCCCAGGTCTGGATCGGGTTGACGCGCATGGTCCGCATGCGGCCTAGCGCCGTCATGTTGTGGGGTGCGCGCGGCGGGCTGGGCGGCACCAGGGGCCCGCGGGTGAGCGGCAGATCCGCGACTTCGGCAATGCTCATGTTGACTCGCCCTTGGGCCCCGGCGGGGCATGGTCTTGAGCCAATCTATGCGCGCCAAGCCGGCACTTCAAAGGCGTTGCCGGCCGGACCAGACCTAGTAAGTCAGCTCCGCCATCACAATCCGGTTTTCCGAGACCGGCCAGGCCCTCACGACGATACGCTCCTGGTTGAACATTGTTACCACCGGCCGCCCCACGTCCCCTGCCGCAAGCCGCAAGGTCGCCGTCGAGTCGGTCGGCACACCCGCTTTCACATCGGCCGGTTCCTTGCCGTCGAGCAGGATGACGTCGCGTGGCAGGCCGAAATAGCCGCGCGGCCGCGTCATAATGACGACGCTGGCGGCGCCTGCGTCGGCGGGTCCCGGCGCCTTGGCGGGGCGCAGATGCACCACATCGGAGGAGCGGGGAAACGGTGAGCGGTAGAAATGCGTGACCGGCGCGCCCGGCGAGGTCAGCACCATCTCGAGATACCAGCTCGGCTCGACATTCGCCGGGCCCCAGCGCCCGTCCGCGCCGGTTTGCGAGGAATGGATCGGACCGCCGAGACGTTCGCCGCTCTCCGGCGACACGTGATAGATCTCAACGGTAGCGCCGCCCACCGGGCGGTTGGTCGGCACGCCTCCGGGCATTGCCGTGACGAGGCCGCTCAATTTCACTGCCGCTTCCGGCACGATCTCGATTCGCGACGGCTCGCGGCCCGCAATGAACCGGTAGATTTCGCGGAAGGCGCGCGGATGAAACGCGACCTCGCGATGATCGAGCGTCCCCAGCATGAGGTTGGTTGCGCCCTTCAGCGACGGGCCGTCATTGCCGACATTGGTCGCAACGCCCGGCTTGCCGAGGAAGCGGCCGTCGGCTTGGGAGTATTTGTCCATGCCATTGCTGCGCAGCGTGAGGAACGCGGTGCCCGGAGTGACCTCGCTGTCACCCGCGTTGAGTTCGCGCAGGAACGGGCCGCGGCCGTTGAACTCGCTGCCGGGATTGTCCTCCCAGTCGAACACGCCGTGATTGGGCACGCCGCACAGCACGGCATGGCTGACATCGGCGGCCCCGCCGTCCCTGATGACACCGCGAATCGAATAGCCGCCGCGCGAATTACCAACCAGTGCGACGCGCGAAGCGCCGGTGCGCTGCTTGAGATCCCTGATCGCTGCAGAAAGCTCGCGGCGCTGGTCCGCGGTGGAGGAACGATTCGGCTGCGCCATTGCATCGTCGCTGCGTGCGAGCGGATCGGTGAAGTTGATCGCGAACATCCGCTCGCGTGGCACGCCGTTCGATTCCATCCGCCACAGCGATGTGATCCACAAGGCGGCATGATCGCCATTGCCGTGCACGAACAGGATCGGCGGAATCTCGGGCGGAGCTGCGGCGGCCGGCGCCGCCTGGGCAAGAGCCGGGCCAGTGAAACTGCCGGCCCACAGGGGCATGGTTCCCGCAGCCCCCAGCAGCATTCGCCGCGAAATGCCCATATGTTGATCTCCCCTTTATTTTCAGCAGCTTAGCTGGCGCGAAAGAAACCGGAAAGCGGCTTTAGGCACTGGACAGAACCGCGCTTTCGCAGGCATCACTGCTCCGCCGGCATCCAAAGCGCGAGGCTGGCAAGCCGAACGGAACAGAATATGACTGAATCGCCGCGACGCACGACCGATCATAGCATTACGGCGCCGCTCAAATTCTCCGTCTTCCGTCGTATCTGGCTCGCCAGCCTGCTTTCCAATCTCGGCCTCCTGATCCAGGGCGTTGGCGCAGCATGGGCGATGACGCAGATGGCATCGTCCGCCGACAAGGTCGCGCTGGTGCAGACGGCGCTGATGTTGCCGATCATGCTGATCGCAATGCCGGCCGGCGCCATCGCAGACATGCACGACCGCCGCATCGTCACCATGGTTGCATTGTCGATTTCGCTGGTCGGCGCCACCGCGCTGACCGTCCTCGCCTGGCTCG
>JAEZEU010000571.1 GCA_023432885.1 Pseudomonadota bacterium
CGCGCCCTCGACCACGACCTCGACCAGCTTGCGCGCGCCTTCGCCGTCGCGCGCCACCTGCTCCGAGAGGTCGGCGAGCACGCCGTAAAAGGCCTTGGCGAATGCCTTCAGCCGCGGATCGCTGGCGCGCGTGATCTTCGGCGCGCCGTTCGCCGCCGCGGCGCCAGTGGCGAAGGCCAGCAGGGTGTCTGACGTCGAGGTGTCGCCGTCGATGGTCACCGCATTGAACGTATCTTCAACGCCACTCTTGAGCAGCGACTGCAGCACTGCCGCCGAGAGCGGCGCGTCGGTGAAGACGAACGACAGCATGGTCGCCATGTCGGGCATGATCATTCCGGCGCCCTTGGCCATGCCGTTGATGGTGACCTTGGCCTTGCCGAGCTTGACGGTGGCGGTCGCCACTTTCGGAAAGGTGTCGGTGGTCATGATCGCGCGCGCCGCGCCCATCCAGTCGCCGGGAGCGGCGGTCTCATTGAGCGTCGCCAGCACGCCGTCGAATTTGGTGGCATCGAGCGGCTCGCCGATCACGCCGGTCGAGGCGAGGAAGATGTCGTCGACGCTGCAGCCGACCGCTTTCGCCGCGATCTGCGCGGTCAACGCGGTCGACTGCCTGCCTGTCTTGCCGGTGAAGGCATTGGCATTGCCGGAATTCACTACCAGCGCGCGGGCTTGGCCCCGTTTCAGCTTGGCGCGGCACCATTCGACCGGCGCGGACGGGCACTTCGATTTGGTGAAGACGCCGCCGACCGTGGTGCCCTTGTCCATCACGGCGAGCAGCACGTCGGTGCGACCCTTGTAGCGGATCCCCGCCGCGGCAGTCGCAAGCCTCACGCCCGCGATTTCGGGCATGGCGGGCACGTCGGTAGGCGCGAGGGGCGAGACGGCAGTGGACATGGGTCAATTCCAGGGCAAGAGAAATCGTCTTGGCCGGGCAAAAGCGCGTAGCGCGTCTTCACCCGAGATTTTCCCCGGCCATCCGCGTCCTCGGCATTCGTTGATGAAGGTCTTAAGACGTGGATGCCCGGCACAAGGCCGGGCATGACGTCAAGCTACTGAAATTCGCCTGCGAAGTCGAGATTCTCAGGAGCGCGACCGCGCTCCTTTCCCCGATGCTACGCAGTGCCCCGGGGGCGACTTCGTCACTTCTTCACTTCTTCGCAGGCGGCGCCATCTTGGAGTCGGACGGCTTGGCCGGCTCCTTGGCGGCTTCCGGCTTCGCATCCGGCTTGGCGGCGGCATCGGCCGGCTTGTCGAACCGCTCGACCTTGGCGGCTTCGCGCAGCTTGGTGACATACTCGGCCTGCGCCTTGCGCGTCACATAGGTCTCGATCTGACCCTTGACCTGGTCCATCGGCGGGGCCTGGCGGTTGCGCTTCTCCTCGACCTTGATGATGTGCCAGCCGAACTGCGACTTCACGGGATCGGAGATCTTGCCCGGCTCCAGCGAGAATGCGACGGCCGAGAATTCCGGCACCATCTGCTCCTTGGTGAAGAAGCCGAGATCGCCGCCGTCGGAGGCGCCTGGATCCTTCGACTTCTTCTTGGCGAGCTCGGCGAAGTCGGCGCCCTTGTCGAGCTCGGCCTTTACCGCCTTGGCCTCGTCCTCGGTCTCGACCAGGATGTGGCGGGCGTGCACTTCGACCTCACCGGTGATCTGCTTGGCCGCTTCCTCATAGACCTTCTTCATGGCGTCGTCGGTGGTTGCCGCCTTGCCCTCGGTGGCGAGCAGGTTGTCCATCATCAGCCGCTTGCGGGCGAAGGCGAGGCGCTTCTTGAAGTCCTCGGTAGCGTCGAGCTTCTTGTCTTCGGCCGCCTTGGCCACGATCTGGAGGTCGATCAGGAAGCCCAGCACGTTCTCCTTGCGGCTGGCCGGGTCCATCTGCTGCAGCGAGGGCGCCAATTCCTCCTCGGCCATTGCGACGTCGCTCTCCTTGATCTCCACCCCGTTGACCTTGGCCAGCACCTTGTCTTCGGCGCGCGCGGGCGAGCCGGCGAGCAGGGCAAAGACGGCGCAGGCCGCGATGGCCGCGGCAAAGCCGAGGCGCAGGCCGGTTTTCGTTTCCGGGAACGAGGTGGTCATGCAAAATCCTTAACGTGACACGGGGGTTGCGAGCGGCGGACACTCGCCCAATCACGGGGGCTTGGCAACGCGAAAAACCTGTCAAAATGGTGAATTTGCGGATCTGGCGCGCGCTCCGGCCACGTTGACATCGCCCCGGTGCGGCCATATCTCTCCCGCATCGTTTCGACGGCGATGGCGTTTATTTTGCTCGCGTTTTTGCCGTTGAACCTTGGATGGCCCGCTTCCCACTCATTTGGCGGATGACCCCCTCGCCACCGGAACGGCACCGCGCGCGTCACGGTGAGTTGATGGATCATTCAGACCAACACACGGCTCGACTGCAGAACCGCAGGAACAGGACTTTGGCATGATCGGCGCGCTCGCCCGCAAGCTTTTCGGTACCCCCAACGACCGTCGGGTCAAGGGATATCAGTCCCGCGTCAACGCCATCAACGCCCTGGAGCCCGAACTCGAGAAGCTCTCCGACGAGGCGCTGAAGGCACGCACCGACGAGTTCCGCAAGCAGCTCGCCGAGGGCAAGACGCTGGACGACATCCTGGTTCCGGCCTTCGCCACCGTGCGCGAGGCCGCCAAGCGCACCCTCGGCCAGCGTCATTTCGACGTGCAGCTGATTGGCGGCATGGTGCTGCATGAGGGCGACATCGCGGAGATGAAGACCGGCGAAGGCAAGACGCTGGTCGCAACGCTCGCGGTCTATCTCAATGCGCTCGCCGGCCGCGGCGTCCACGTCGTCACCGTCAACGACTATCTCGCCCGCCGCGACGCCGGCTGGATGGGCCAGATCTATTCCTTCCTCGGCATGACCACGGGCGTCATCGTGCACGGGCTGGACGATGCCGAGCGCAAGGCCGCCTATAGCTGCGACATCACCTACGGCACCAACAACGAATACGGCTTCGACTATCTGCGCGACAACATGAAGTATCGCCTCGAGGACATGGTCCAGCGCGGGCACTACTTCGCCATCGTCGACGAGGTCGACTCCATCCTGATCGACGAGGCGCGCACGCCGCTGATCATCTCCGGCCCGCTCGACGACCGCTCGGACTTCTACAACACCATCGACACCTTCATGCCGAAGCTGGAGAAGAAGACCGACTACGAGGTCGACGAGAAGCAGCGCACGGTGACGCTGACCGAAGGCGGCATGGAGAAGATCGAGGTCCTGCTGCGCGAGGCCGGCCAGCTCAAGGGCGACTCGCTTTACGACGTCGAGAACGTCTCGGTCGTCCACCACATCAACCAGGCGCTGCGTGCGCACTCGCTGTTCACCCGCGACAAGGACTACATCGTCCGTGACGGCGAGGTCGTGATCATCGACGAGTTCACCGGCCGCATGATGCCGGGCCGCCGCTATTCCGAAGGCTTGCACCAGGCGCTGGAGGCCAAGGAGCACGTCCAGGTCCAGCCGGAGAACCAGACGCTCGCCTCGATCACCTTCCAGAACTATTTCCGCATGTACGAGAAGCTCGCCGGCATGACCGGCACGGCGGCGACCGAAGCCGACGAGCTGTTCGACATCTACAAGCTCGAAGTCGTGGAAATCCCGACCAACCTGCCGGTGGCGCGTCTCGACGAGGACGACGAGGTCTACCGCACGCAGGGCGAGAAATACGCCGCGATCCTGGCCGAGATCGAGCGCGCCAACAAGCGCTTTCAGCCCGTCCTGGTCGGCACGGCCTCGATCGAGAAGTCCGAGGTGCTGGCCGACTTCCTCAAGAAGCACGGCTACAAGCAGATCGATTTCGGCAGCCACGATGCGATGGAAAAGCTCTATGCCGCCGCGCGCGCCGGCAAGCCCTCAAAGCTGTTCGCGGTGCTGAACGCGCGCTTCCACGAGCAGGAAGCCTATATCGTGGCGGAGGCCGGCGTGCCCGGCGCGATCACGATCGCGACCAACATGGCCGGCCGCGGCACCGACATCAAGCTCGGCGGCTCGCTCGAAATGCGCATCCAGCAGGAGACGGCGCACATCACCGACGAGGCCGAGAAGGCCAGGAAGATCGAGCAGATCAAGGCCGACATCGAGCGTTTCCGCGAGATCGTGCTGAAGGCGGAAGAGACCGTTGAACTCGAGCCCGCGAAGGGCGCAAAGCCCGCGCGCACCGAGAAAAAGCCGGGCGGCCTCTACATCATCGGCTCCGAGCGCCACGAATCCCGCCGCATCGACAACCAGTTGCGCGGCCGTTCCGGCCGTCAGGGCGACCCCGGCCGCTCGAAATTCTTCCTGTCGCTGGAAGACGATCTGATGCGGATCTTCGGCTCCGACCGGCTCGATTCCATGCTGCAGCGCCTTGGCCTGAAGGAAGGCGAGGCGATCATCCATCCCTGGATCAACAAGGCGCTGGAAAAGGCACAGCAGAAGGTCGAGGCGCGCAACTTCGACATCCGCAAGAACCTGCTCAAATTCGACAACGTCCAGAACGATCAGCGCAAGGTGATCTTCGACCAGCGCATCGACCTGATGAAGGACGAGAGCGTCGCCGAGACCGTGTCCGACATGCGCCACGCCTATGTCGACGACGTCGTCGCCAAGCATATTCCCGAGCATGCCTATGCCGAACAGTGGGACGTCGCGGGCCTGAAGGAAGAGCTCACGCGCGTGCTCGGGATCGAGCTGCCGGTCGAGCAATGGGCGAAGGAAGAGGGCATTGCCGACGAGGAGATGCTCGCGCGCATCGAGAAGCA
>JAEZEU010000458.1 GCA_023432885.1 Pseudomonadota bacterium
GGCCTCGCCGCAGGCCGGCCCGATGTTCCGCATCGCGATCAACAACGAAATCGAACTCGACGCCGAAGTGCCGAGCGTCCACATGCTCAAGCTCAATCCGGGCGCGACCGCCCGCATCAGCCGTGACGGCGCACCCGACCTGGTCGGCCGCGTCCGCCTCGTGTCGCCGCAGATCGACCGCACCAGCCAGCTCGGCAAGGTCAGGATCGCCCTGACCAGCAATCCCTCGCTGAAGGTCGGCATGTTCGCGCGCGCCAATATCGATGCCAAGCGCAGCTGCGGCGTCGCAGTGCCTCACACCGCGATCGATCGCCTCACCGTTCAGGTGGTCAAGGGGGGGAACACGATCGAGACGCGCAAGGTTCGCGTCGGACTGTCGTCCGACACTTCCACCGAAATTCTTGAAGGCCTTGACGTGGGCGAAGTCGTCGTGGCCGATGCCGGTACGTCGCTGCATGACGGCGACCAGGTCAAGACCGTTTTTGCCGATGAACTCGATCGTGTGCGGGTACGCTGATGGCTCTCAATATTTCTGCTTGGTCGATCCGCAATCCGCTTCCCTCGATCGTCTTCTCGATCATCCTGCTGGTGCTCGGCTGGGTATCGTTCACCAAACTCGCGGTGACGCGGCTGCCTTCCGCCGATATCCCGGTAATTTCCGTTGCGGTGTCGCAATTCGGCGCGGCGCCGGCCGAGCTTGAATCGCAGGTCACCAAGACCATCGAGGACGGCGTCTCCGGCGTGGAGGGCGTCCGGCACATCTCCTCTTCCATCACCGACGGTCTGTCGGTGACAACGATCCAGTTCGCGCTTGAGACCAACACCGACCGCGCGCTGAACGACGTCAAGGACGCGGTGACGCGCGTGCGCGCCAACCTGCCGCAGAACGTGACCGAGCCGCTGATCCAGCGGGTCGATGTCATCGGCCTGCCGATCGTAACCTACGCGGCGATCTCGCCGGGCAAGACGCCCGAGCAGCTTTCCTATTTCGTCGACGACGTGGTCAAGCGGGCGCTGCAGGGCGTGCGCGGCGTCGCCCAGGTCGAGCGCATCGGCGGTGTCGAGCGCGAGATCCTCGTCTCGCTCGATCCCGACCGGCTGCAGGCTGCGGGTCTGACCGCCGTCAATGTCAGCCAGATCCTGCGCGGCAGCAATGTCGACGTCGCCGGCGGCCGGGCCGAGATCGGCAAGAACGACCAGGCGATCCGCACGCTGGCCGGCGCCAAGACGCTGAACGAGCTTGCCGGGACCATGATCCCGCTGTTCTCCGGCGGCGAGGTCCGCCTCGACGATCTCGGCACGGTCACCGACACCATCGCCGATCGCCGCACCTTCGCCCGTTTCAACGGCGAGCCGGTAGTGGCGCTCGGCATCAAGCGTTCCAAGGGCGCTTCCGACGTGGTGGTCGCGGCCGCCGTGCAGAAGCGCATCGACGCGCTCAAGGTCGCCTATCCCGACGTCGACCTGAAGCTGATCGATACCTCGGTCGATTTCACCCAGGGCAACTACGAAGCGGCGATCTCGACACTGTTCGAAGGCGCCGTTCTTGCGGTCATCATCGTATTCCTGTTCCTGCGCGACATCCGCGCCACCATCATCGCCGCGGTTTCGCTGCCGCTGTCGATCTTCCCGGCCTTCTGGGCGATGGACATATTGGGCTTCTCGCTCAACCTCGTCTCCTTCCTCGCGATCACGCTGTCGACAGGCATTCTGGTCGACGACGCCATCGTCGAGATCGAGAACATCGTGCGCCATATGCGCATGGGCAAGTCGCCCTATCGCGCGGCGCTGGAAGCCGCCGACGAGATCGGCCTCGCGGTGATCGCAATCTCGCTGACGATCATCGCGATCTTCGCCCCGGCAAGCTTCATGTCGGGCATTGCGGGGCAATTCTTCAAGCAATTCGGCATCACGGTTTCGGTGCAGGTGTTCTTCTCGCTGCTGGCGGCGCGCTTCGTCACGCCGATGCTGGCGGCCTACTTCATGAAGGACACCAAGCATGAAGACCCGCCGCCGGGCGTCATCCTGAGGAACTACCACAAGCTCGTGGCCTGGTCGGTGCGGCACTATTTCGTCACCATCCTGGTCGGCTTCGGCGTCTTCGCCGCCTCGATCTGGAGCATCACGCTGCTACCGCAGGGCTTCCTGCCGGCGCAGGATACCGCGCGCTCGCTGCTGGCGCTTGAACTGCCGCCCGGTACCCAGCTCGCCTACACGGAGAAGGTCACCGAAGAAATCGTCGCTCGCCTGCGCAAACGGCCGGAAGTGAAGAACGTGTTCGTCGATGGCGGCCGCGTTCCTCCGGGCACGCAAGAGGTCCGCCGTGCGGCGCTGATCATCAACTACACGCCGAAGAGCCAGCGCAAGATCACCCAGCGTGAGCTCGAGCTGTCGATCAGCAACGAGCTCGCGAATATTCCCGATATCCGCTTCTGGTTCCTCGACGAGAACGGGTTGCGCGCGATCTCGCTGGTGGTGACCGGCGCCGACAGCAACATCGTCAACAACGTCGCCAGCGAACTGGCGACGCAGATGAAGCGGATTCCGACCATCGCCAACGTGATTTCGGAAACCTCGCTCGACCGGCCGGAGCTGCGCATTCGGCCGCGCGCCGAACTGGCGGCGCGGCTCGGCGTCTCCACCGAAAGCCTGTCGCAAACCATCCGTGTCGCCACCATCGGCGACGTCGGACCGGCGCTTGCGAAGTTCGACGCCGGTGACCGCCAAGTTCCGATCCGCGTCCAACTCGAGGATTCCGCGCGCGGCGATCTCTCGACCCTGCAGCAATTGCGGGTTCCGCTTGGCCAGCGCGGCGAACGCGGCGGCGTACCTCTCTCCGTCGTGGCCGACATCCAGCTCGACCAGGGGCCGACCAGCATCAATCGCTACGACCGCGAGCGACAGGCCACTGTCGCGGCCGACCTCGTCGGCAACTCCGCGCTCGGCGATGCCACCAGGGCGATCTACGATCTGCCGGTCATGAAGAGCCTGCCCAAGGGCGTGAGAGTCAGTCCGTCAGGCGACGCCGAAAGCCTCAACGAATTGTCTGAAGGCTTTGCCACCGCGATCACCGCCGGCCTGATGATGGTCTACGCGGTGCTGGTGCTGCTGTTCGGCACCTTCCTGCAGCCGCTCACCATTCTGTTCTCGCTGCCGCTCTCGATCGGCGGCGCGGTCGGCGCGCTGCTTCTCACCGGCAAGCAGCTCACCACGCCGGTGTGGATCGGCATCCTGATGCTGATGGGCATCGTCACCAAGAACGCCATCATGCTGGTGGAGTTCGCCATCGAAGCGATCAAGGAAGGCAAGACACGTGAGGAGGCGATGATCGATGCCGGCATGAAGCGCGCCCGCCCGATCGTGATGACCACCATTGCGATGGTCGCCGGCATGATGCCTTCAGCGCTCGCGGTGGGCGCCGGCGGCGAGTTCCGCTCACCGATGGCGCTGGCGGTGATCGGGGGCCTGATATTCTCCACGGTGCTGTCGCTGGTGTTCGTGCCGGCGATGTTCATGCTGATGGACGATGTCGGCGCCCTGGCCTGGCGCTTCGGCAAGCGCCTCATCGTCTCCCACGGCGAGGAGGACGAGCCGCCCTCAGGCCATCATCAGGCCCCGCACGCCAAGGGTTCGACTGTGGCGCCCGCGGCAGAGTGAGGAATTATTCGTTCTTCGCCACCGCGGCCAGCTTGGTCATGTTCTGCAAGAGGATGCGGCCACGCTGCAGGTCCAGGATGCCGTCCTTGCGCCAGAGCTGGAGCTGGCGGTTGACGCTCTCGCGGGCGGCACCGACGAACACGCCGAGTTGCTCCTGCGAGATATGAACCTCGGAGCCGAAATCGGCGGCAAGCGCGCAGAGCCGGCGGGCGAGGCGCACCGGCAGCGGCTGCAGCATGGATTCCTCCATGCGCTCGCTCTGCCAGCGGATGCGCTGGCAGAGCAGCATGATGATCTTGATGGCGACCTTGGGCTCACGCTCGAGAAAGCTGAGAAAATCCTCCCGCCGCAGCACGAACAGCTCCGAAGGCTCGCCCGCGGTCGCATCCGCCGTGCGGTTCTGGCCGTCAAGGACGGCGACCTCCCCGAAGAGATCGCCGGGGCCCATGAAGTTGAGGGTCAGCCTGCTACCATCGGACGCACCGGTCTCGATCCGGACCTGGCCGCGGCGCACGCCGAACAGCGCATCGCCGGCATCCCCCTTCTGGAACAGCACCTCGCCCGCCGCCAATTGCTGGGTGTGGCAGAGGCCTGCGATCCGCTGCAGCTCGTCGGTCCCGAGGTCCGCAAACATCGGATTCATCTTCAAAATGACCGCAAATTCGGCCTGTTTACTCATAGCAATGCCTTTTCAGTCCGGTTGGAATGGGAGCTGTCGCATGGTTCGGCCTGGAAGAAGTGTGCCATAAGTCACATAAGTTTGCAGTCCCCCCGGATTATTTTTGCCTTCTTTGAGCCCGCCGCCTGATCCGCGGTAAGCTTGCCATCGCGTGTCTGGAACGTCGAAATGAGAGCACTGAAAATCGCCGGCGCCGCCGTTGCGGCCGTGATCGCCGTGATCGCGCTGCTTTTGATCGTCGGCATTCCCCCCGGATTCATGACGTCGGCCATCCAGGAGCGGGTCGAGCGCGACACCGGCTACAAGCTCAGCATCAACGGCTCGACCAGGATCGGCATCTGGCCTTCGCTGAACGTGACGCTGAAGGACGTCACGCTTCAGGACCCGAAAGACCGCGACGTCCCCAACCGCTTGAGCGCCGCCAGCATCGAAGCGGACGTGACCCTGTCCAGCCTCTGGTCGGGCAAGCCCGAGATCGCCGAGCTCGTGATCGTGCGCCCGGTTCTGAACCTGCCGCTGCAGCGCGAACGCACGCGCGACATCCCGGCGAGGCCGGCGCACACGGGGACGGCCCCCTCCTTCTCGATCGAGCATGTCGCCGTCACCGGCGGCACGGTGGTGTTGTCCAACCTGCGCGATCGCGTCGAAAGCAGGATCGAGGGCATCAACGCAGACGCGATGATGAGTGATGACCGCAGGGTCCGGATATCGGGCAATGCCCGCAGCGGCGAGCATCCGCTCAAATTCGACATCAAGGCGACCGCGCCCGCCGCGCCGCTGGAGCGGCAGAGCATTCCGACCGAATTCACCCTCGATGCGCCCGGCCTGCTGCCGGCCTCGGTGTCCGGCAAGACCGAGCTGCGGCTGAACGGCAACATCATCCAGATCAACGGCCTCTCGGGCATGCTGGGCGACGGCGCCTTCAACGGCTGGGCCGCGGTCGACGTCGCCAGCAAGCCGCTGGTCAAGCTCGATCTCGACTTCCATCGCCTCAACATCGCGATGGCCAAGAGCGCGCCGGGCTCGGCGAAGGCGCCGTGGAGCAATGCGAGCATTGACCTCGCCGGCATCAATTATGTGGACATCCAGGCACGCATCTCGGCGGCCCAGCTCAATCTCGACGAAATGCAATTCGCGCCGGCCGCGATCGAAGCCAATCTCGCCGGCGGCGTCATGAAGCTCCGCGTTGCCAATCTCGGTGTCTATGGCGGCCAGGCCAATGGCGATCTCACCATCGACGCCTCGACGGCAGTGCCTAGCTACGCCCTGCAGACGGAGCTCGTCGGGGTGCGCGCGCTGCCGCTGCTGCAGGGAACGGCCGGTTTCGACAAGCTCGACGGCAAGATGCAGGCCAAGATTGCCGTGCGTTCGACCGGCAACAGCCAGCGCGCGATCATGAGCAACATGAACGGAACGGTATTCGCCCTGTTCCAGGACGGACAGATCCGCGGCCTCAACGTCGCGCAGATGATCCGCTCGCTCACCGCCTCTACGCTCTCGGGCTGGCAGGAGAACAGCCAGCAGGCGACCGACCTCACCCAGCTGTCTGCCTCCTTCAAAATCGACAAGGGCCAGGCCACCACCTACGACCTCAACCTGATCGGCCCGCTGGTGAAGGTCACCGGCGTCGGAACCATCGATCTCGGCACCAAGCAGATGGGTTTTCGCGTCGAGCCGAAGCTCGTGATGACCACTGAAGGCCAGGGCCGCACGTCCGATCCGGTCGGCTTCGGCATTCCCGTGATCATCGACGGGCCATGGTCGGAGCCGCGCATCTATCCCGAAATGAGCGGCATCCTGGAAAATCCGGAAGCTGCCTATGCCAAATTGCGCGAGATGGGCAAAGGCCTGTTCGGCAAGGACGGCGCCGGGCTAGGGGCTGCGATCGGAGGCCTGCTCAGCGGCATCCAGCAGGGCAGCGCGCAGCCGGGCCAGCAGCCTGGCAGCGGAGCCGCGGGCCAGGGAGACCTCGGCACCACCATCGGCAACCTGATCCAGCAGGGCCTCGGCGGACTCGCCCAGCCCGGCCAGCCGCCGCAGTCGCAGACCGGGGCACGCTCGCAGGGCCGCAGCATCCCCCCCCCCGGCGCGAGCCAGGCCCCCTCCGCGCAGGAACAGACCGCCTCCCCGCCGCCCGCCGCCGCGAGCGAACCGGTGCCCGGGAGCCAGGAAAGCCAGCCGATGAACGAAGTGCTGCGGCAGCTTTTCAACCGCTGAATCCCGTTGCAAACAGGCCGAATTGCCCACAATCCGGGCTAACCATGCCCGGCAATACCCGGGCACCTGCCTCGATCTGTGCTAAGTTCCGGCGGGAGATGCGGTCAGATGGCCGACAATCTTCTTCGAGAATTTGGCAAGCCGATGTGCGCGCCCAGACGCCGGGCCGCCCGAGGGTGTTGATGAACGCGGTCAAGGAC
>JAEZEU010000489.1 GCA_023432885.1 Pseudomonadota bacterium
GTGAAGGCCGGTGGAAGCGACGGCTTCGCATATTACACAATGGCCGAGGCCTCGGCCTCCCCGATAAATATCTACAACTTTCCATTCAATCCCGAAGTCGTGAAATGCGTTGCGGACGACTTTGTTCAGGAAGAGAACATAGACGTTCTGTTTCACGCGCAGGTGGTCGAGGCGCTCGTCCAGGATGGCACTGTGTCCGGCGTGGTGCTGCAATGTGTCGGCGGCCGGATCGAAGTTGCCGCAAAAGCGATTGTGGACGCGACCGGCGATGCGACCGTCGCGCACCTGGCAGACGTTCAGTTTCTTTCCGACAGCACCGGGATTGATCAGAAGCAGCCGACCTCTCTCGTCTTCCGTCTCTCCAACGTCGATGTGAAACGGTTTCGCGCTATTCCGCGCGAACGGAAACGGGAGCTGGCGCTGGCCGGCATCAAGAAGGGAGAAATCTTCTGGGAAAGCCTCTCCTTCATGAGCACGCCCGGCGGGCATGATGCCATTAGCCTCATGAGCCGCATCAGAGGCCTCGACATGCTCGATGCGGTCGATGCGAGCGAGGCGGAATATGTTGGGCGCCGGCAGGTGCAGAGCATCGTAAAGTTCCTCCAAGAGAACGTCGACGGGTTTGAGAAGGCGGTGCTTGCGAACATTGCCGCGCGCGTTGGTGTGCGGGAAACCCGCAGGATCCGCGGTCGCTATGTGCTGACCCTCGAAGACATTTTGGAAGACAGGCAGTTTCCGGACTCTGTGGCTCTCGGTTGCGGCCCTGTCGATGTTCACGATCCCAATGGAACTGGAATTTCCCTGATGGTGCCGGAACGTCCCTGGCAGATTCCGATGCGCAGTCTCCTGCCGGATGGCATCGAAGGTCTGATCGTGACCGGGCGCGCAATATCGGCCACGCACGAGGCGAACGGAGGCTCGAGGCACATGGCGACCGCTATGGCTCTCGGCGAAGCAGCCGGAACGATGGCCGCCATCGCCGCTGAAGGGGAGGCTTCGACGGCGCATCTGGATACTGAAGTCGTTCGAGATCGCCTGCGCGCTCAATCCGCCGCCACCTCGGTGGAGGACTGTCACCGGCTGTCGGATCGCGAGCCGAATACGATGATGCGTGCGCAAAGATCATGACGGCTGATCATCAAAGCGAAAGTGGATGCGCGTGACTTCGGTCCCGAACCTGTCGGCGCCTCAAGAGCCTGATAATCGGGCAATGCAGCAAGAGACATGCGACGTCCTGATCGTAGGTGGTGGGGCTGGCGGGCTCGCAACGGCGGTGACGGCCGCAAGGCTGGGCGCGCGTGTCATTCTCCTCGAAAAGTCGGACGTGCTTGGCGGTGTTGCGGCCTATTCCGGCGGTGTCCTTTGGATTCCGGGAAACAAGTTCGACCGCAACGTAAACCCGATCAAAAGCGCCCGAGAATACCTGAGCGCCGAATTGGGCGACAATGGATTTCAAGAAGACATAGACCTCTTCCTGAAGACGGGGCCGGAGATGGTCGCGTTTTTCGAGGAAGGCACCTCGGTGAAATTCCTGCCCTCCGACTATCCCGACTACCATCCCGAAAACCGCAGCGGATCACTCGCGGGGCGGGCGCTTTACACGGCAGCATTCGAGGGGGCCGAGCTTGGGTGGTCGCTGAAGCTGCTCAGAACTCCCCTCCGGACCATGACCTTGTTCGGGATGATGTTGAACTCGGCCACCAGGGATCTGACCCATTTCTACAACGCGACGTCATCCTTCCGGTCGTTCGTTTTCGTTGCCAAGCGGATCGCGAGACATCTGTGGGAACTGCTGCTCTATCGGCGGAGCGTTTCGCTCACCAGCGGCAATGCGCTTGTAGCCAGACTCTTAAAATCGGCAGTGGATCATGGCGTAACCATTCGAACCGGTGTCAGCGTCAAGGAGCTGCTGTTATCAGAAGGTAGAGTTATCGGAGCAGTCGTCCGGGATCAACTTTCGGGCCGGAAGATATTTGCCAAGAGCGGTGTAGTGCTTGCGTGCGGCGGTTTTCCCAATGACGCGAAGCGCGTGGCGCAACTTTATCCGCATGTGAAAAGAGGAGGCGAGCATCTGTCTCCTGCACCCAAATCCAGCACTGGTGACGGCATCCGCCTAGCCGAGAGCATCGGTGCTGATTTCCGCGGGCTGCCCGGACGGCCGGCGGCGTGGATGCCGATGTCCAGAGTGCCGGCTCGTGGGGGAGACTTCACTATCTTCCCTCATATCGTCGATCGGTACAAGCCGGGCGTGATCGCGGTCCTTGAAGATGGGACGCGCTTTGTGAACGAGTCCAACTCGTACCACGACTTTTGCGAGGCGCTGATTGAAGCCTGTGAAGGTCTTGGCGAGACGGCCGCATGGCTGATCTGTGATCACTTGACCCTGAGAAAATACGGGCTGGGATGCGTTAAGCCGCGACCGTTTCCTCTTCGGCCGGCGTTGACGAGCGGATATTTGACGAGAGGCCGAACGGTTTCAGAACTCGCGACCAGAGCCGGCATCGACGTCACCGTCGTGCAACAAACAATCGAGACCTACAATGCATTCGCGGTGAGCGGCCAAGATCCCATTTTTGGGAGAGGTTCCAGTGCGTTCAACCAGTACTTGGGTGATCCGGCCAACAAGCCCAATCCGAATGTTCGCCCCGTTTCGGAACCACCCTTCTATGCGATCAAAGTACACGTTGGCGAAGTCGGTACCTATGCCGGACTAGCAACTTCTCCCCATGGGGAGGTTCTGGATCGGAAAGGCAAGATAATTGATGGTTTGTTCGCAGCCGGCAACGATCGCGCGTCGATCATGTCAGGCGGCTATCCCGGTCCGGGCATTACCTTGGGCCCGATACTTACCTTTGCCTATCTGACCGGGGCACGACTGGCTCAAGGCGAACGTGATCGTGTGGATACTCGATCAGGTTGGACATCGTGAATACGGATGCCGGAGTGGCAAGCCAGATCAGGCGAATTTCGAACCAAAGGAAAAGGCGAAACGCCTCGACCAAAAGACGCACCTAAAGCGTCGACGAGAGCAATGGGAAGGGAGCAACCTCTATGGCGAAAAGTGTTTCTCGGCGGTCTTTCTGCTTCGGAATGATCTCAGCAGGGTTCTGTGCGTCGAATTCGCAAGCTCAGAGCGTTCCCCTGCCACGGTCGATCACGCTTTCCGTCGGCTTCCCCGCGGGCGGACCGGCCGATCTGCTTGCGCGGCTGATCGCCGAACAACTACGGGCAAACACCGGCTCTATCATCGTCGTTGTCAATCGTCCTGGCGCCGGCGGCACGATCGCGGCGGCGAGCGTTGCTCAAGCCTTGCCCGACGGCACGAACCTCTTGCTCGTATCGAACGGCCACGCCGGCGCGCCAGCGTTTTATCCGAACCTGCCGTTCGACAATCAAAAATCATTCACGCCGATTGTCGCATTGGTCCACTCTCCCGTCGTCGTTCTTGTACGAAAGGACTCGCCTTTCAAGACTATCGAGGACTTGGTAGCCGCCGCACGTGCGCGCCCGGGAAAAATTCAGACCGGCAACAGCGGCGGCGCAACGCTACCCGCACTCGCATCGGCGCTTCTGAAGAGAGACATCGGCTATGACATACTTCAGGTACCGTATCGAGGGTCCGGCCCGGCGAATATCGATCTGATGGCCGGAACGATTGACGCTAATTTCGACATTCTGTCGGGAGCCATGGGACTGCTGTCTTCCGGCGACGTTCGCGCGCTTGCGGTCACAAGCGCCGCACGGTCGGCGGCTCTTCCCAGCGTCCCAACTATCGCCGAAACGATTCGCCCAGGCGTCGGCATGACGGGCTGGTTTGGTGTTCTGGCTCCTGCACGGATGGACGGCGGGCTGGCCGCGCGACTCAACGCCGAGCTCAATCGGATATTATCAGAGTCAGAGTTCCGGCAACGCCTGGCGCAACTCGGGATCGAGCCGATGGGGGGCACGCAGGAAGAATTTGCGCGGCTCATCGCCTCGGAAACGGAGCGTTGGACCGCCTTGATCAAAGAACTAGGGATCAGCGCTCAATGAACACTTGTCGATCCGCAGAAGCCCGCGAGAGCGAAGGCGGACGTCAAACGTCATTTCGTCACCCGCTTTCGCCGGTGCTTTGGAGATTTTCCCGTCACTTGCTCGTAGCGCGCGGCGTTTGATTGCGCACGCGCCGTGCCGGCCTCAATCGCCGATCGTCCCTGCGAGATCCGGCTCAGGCCGATATAGCAATCGGTTCGCACCGGTCCGGCTGGGACCGCCTCGCAATTCTGCGCGTGTGCTGCGCCTGCAATGCTCGCCATTCCTATGCCGACGAGCACTCCGCTCCATCGTTTCATGGGGCCTCCAGCGCCCTGCGGTTCAGCGCGGGGCGATCCGGGGCAGGATGAGCTGTACGGTCGTCCCGGCTCCAGGCTCGCTAGCCAGCATGATGCGGCCGCCAAGCTGTTCCACGACAGTCGTGTGGACGATGTGGAGGCCAAGGCCGGTCGCTCCCTGCTGTCGACGGGTGGTAAAGAACGGGTCGAATGCCTGGCGCTTGATTTCCGGTGTCATGCCGCAGCCGTCATCGGCAACGAGCAGTTCGACATGACCGGCGTCCCTTCCGCGCAGCCTGATGTCGATCCGGCCTTTGCGGTCGTCGGGAAATGCGTGGTTCAGCGAATTGGTGACCAGGTTGACCAGAACCTGTCCGAACGGCCCGGGGAAGCTGTCGAGTTCGAGAGCCGGCTCAAGGTCGAGCTTCAGCGCAGTTCCGCGATCGCTCAGTTCTCCCTCAAGGTGCGAAAGCACCTGCTCGGTCATCTCGGCCGCATCGAAGCTGCGCCGATGCGATTGGGTCTGATCTCTTGCTACCTGCTTGAACGCTTCGACGAGTTCAGCCGCGCGGTTGAGATTCGAGACCAGCTGCGTTGAAGCTTGTTGAACCAGATCGACGAACTCGCTGAGACTTGATCGTTTCAGCCCGCCGCGCGCGGCTTCCGAGGCGAACAGCCTGGCCTTGCGCTGAAGGGCCGAGGCCACGGTCAGGCTGTTCCCGACGGGACTGTTCACTTCATGGGCGACGCCAGCCACCATCCGGCCGAGCGCGGCAAGCTTCTCGGCTTCGATGAGCGACTCCTGAGTCTTGCGCAAATGCCCGAGCGCGGTCTCGGCCGCGTCCCTTGCGCGGATCATCTCCTGCTCGGTCCGCTTGCGTTCGGTAATTTCCTCGGCGGCGACGTTGACGGCGACAATTTCTCCGCTCGACGCGCGGAGGGGGTGCCAATAAGTGATCCAGAACCGTTCCTCGGGCTGATCGGTGCGCTGTCCCTTTACCTCGATGCCGATGACGGGTTCGCCGGTCTTCACGATCGACCGCACGATCTGCTCGACGGCGTCGGCGAGAGCAGGGACGCAATCGGCGACCGAGCGTCCGAGGTGATCCTCGACTGAGATACCGCAAATTTCGGTGAGCCGCTGGTTTATCCGCAGGTAGCGGCAATCCGGGGAAAGGCAGGCAAGGCCAATGGGCGCCGTGTCGTAAATGAGCTGAAGCGCAGGCTGGTGCGGAAACAGGACAATATCCGCATCGCGCCTCGATCGCGCTGCGCTTCCAGAGTGGTCCGGACCAGATGCCACGATCGCCCCCATGCGATGGGTATTGAGGATTGGCACGCTCATCGATGTTGCAGGCGCAACGTCCCCGCCTGCCGGCTCCATCCCCTCAAAAGCTAAGCTTTCATGGCTTTGGGGCCGCAATTGGCCCAAAGGGCAATCTCTCCGGCATTGACTTGGATCAACCCGCGGCGGTTCAGCGCAACTTCAAGATAGTATCCGGCCGATAGTGGCGGCCTTTCGATTGCTGGGACAGGCAAGCTTGCGTCGGAAGATCTGATCCCCGGGAGGAGTACGAAATGGGCATTCTCTGGACGATCATCATTGGTTTCATTGCCGGCGTCATCGCAAAATTCATCATGCCGGGCGACAAGGAGCCGAAGGGCTTCATCCTCACCACCATCCTGGGGATCGTCGGCGCGTTTGTTGCGACATATCTCGGGCAGGCTGTCGGATGGTATCGCGCCGGAGAGAGCGCAGGCTTCCTCGGCGCCATTGTCGGCGCGGTGATCCTCCTGTTCCTCTACGGCCTGATCATGGGCCGGCGCAGCGCGTAGCCGCTCATGCAGGTGAGGGGCGGACCGGCGGCGCTTGCCGGTTCAGCAACTTTTGCCGGCGCTCTCATGTGCGTAGCGGCCTGAAGGCCGCGCGGACTTCCCGTGCAAACAGTGTCGGCTGCTCCCACGCCGCGTAGTGACCGCCGTCCGCCACGCGGTTGTAGTAGATCAGCTTGTGATAGGCGCGCTCCGCCCAGCTGCGCGGCGCCTCGTAGTTCTCGCCGGGGAACACGCTCACCGCCGCGGGGATGGCGACGTCAGCAGCGAGATAAAGGTTGGCCTTGTTCTCCCAGTACAGGCGGGCCGAGGAAACGCCTGTATTGGTCAGCCAGTACAGCGTGATGTCGTCGAGCACGTCGTCGCGCGTGAGGTTCGCAGCCGCGTGTCCGTTCACCGTGCGTCCGGCGATCGCTGACGTGATGGGCGCGGCCGGCTGGCCCCAGCCGTCGCCGTGGTCGATCAGCCAGGCGGCGAGTCCTACGGGCGAGTCCGCGATACCGTACAGCGTCTGCGGTCGCGTCGCCATGAAGGCCGCGTAGGCGCGCCGCTTACCGAGCGCGACCTTGAGTTCGTCGAAGGCACGCCGTTCGTCCTCCAGAAGGCCGGCCGGAGGCGGATCGCCCGCCTGCAGCAACTTGGCGATGTCCGACGGAACGGCACCGGGCAGGTTGACATGTATGCCGAGCAATTCCGGCGGTGCCAGCTTGCCCATTTCATTGGAGACGGGCGAGCCCCAGTCGCCGCCCTGCGCGACGAATTGCTTGTAGCCAAGCCGCTTCATCAGAACGACCCAGGCGCGCGCGATGCGGGCGGGGTCCCAGCCCGTCGTGGTCGGCTTGCTCGAAAATCCGTAGCCGGGCATGGAGGGAATCACCAGGTGGAATGCGTCCGACGCCGGTGCCCCATGGGCGGTCGGGTTGGTGAGGGGATCGATGATCTTCAATTGCTCGATGATCGAGCCGGGCCAGCCGTGCGTAACGATGAGGGGCAGTGCATTTTCATGCTTCGAGCGAACGTGGATGAAATGGATGTCGACCCCGTCGATCTCGGTGATGAACTGCGGCAGTGCGTTCAGTCTGGCCTCGACCTTGCGCCAGTCATAGCCGGTCGCCCAATAGAGCGCGAGCTCCTGCATGATCGCAAGCGGCACGCCCTGCGAGTCGTCTTCAACCGTTTCTTTGTCGGGCCATCGCGTCGCCTTGATGCGTTCGCGCAGGTCGACCAGCGCGGAATCCGGAACGTCGATGCGGAAGGGGCGGATGGCATCCGCCTCGGCCGCCAGCGCGAGGTGTGCAGGAAGCAGGCCGGCTGCGCCTGCAACTGCGATACCCATCGCCCCCGTGATCAGGAACTGTCTTCGGTTCTGCGCGAGGGACTCCGCAATTCGGGTGCTCATCGGACATCTCCCTTTCTGAAGCGAAGGATCGGTCAGCTTTGGCGGCGGCGGGACCAATTTGGTGGAGACTGCTTGTCCGCGGCCGTTAGCGGCGTCGCGTTGGTAGGCCGACAGATTGGCATCGTGCCGGTGTACGACTCGGTGGCGATAGCGTCTGCCCGATTGCTTGCTCATGGAAATTCTCCGCGTTGTCGGAGGGATGCGGTTGATGAACCAGTCGCCCGTAGGTCGGTCGTTGGATTGCTGCAGGTCGAACGAAAATGGCTCAGCGAGCCCGGTGAGCCCACGTGCGGTGTCCATCTTTTCGTGAGGCGCCATTGACGGCTATGGGCGGAGAGGGGCCTTGCGAATGCACAAGCCGTGGCAGGCGGCCTTCGCCGCCGCGCAGCAATCAATTTCGCGTGCTGCTGCAAGTCTCCAGCGGAAGCCTTGCGGACCATCGCGAATTGGCGGTTCGGTCGCGGCGTTGTAAAAGGTCGCAGATACGCGAGCGAAAGGCCGCAAGTCCGTGAACGAAGATATCCCGCCCACAACTCCGGCCGATCCCGAGTTGTTCGAAATGCGCCGGCTGGAAATGCTCTCCAATACCATCTTCGGTGTGGCGATGACGCTACTGGCTTACGACCTGCCGAAGACCGGCACGTTCACCAGCCTGCCGGACTGGACCGATCTCTATCGTCTCTATTCCGCCAAGCTGTCCGCGCTGGTGCTCTCGTTCATCATCGCCGGCCTGTTCTGGTTCAGCCATCATCGCAGGCTGGCGCGGCAGCCCGAGGCTGGCAAGGGCATCGTGATCCTCAATCTGCTCTT
>JAEZEU010000529.1 GCA_023432885.1 Pseudomonadota bacterium
GTCGCTGCCAATTCGCCGATCGGCGTGTGGGCCACCGAAGAGAACAAAGGCAATGTGCGCATCGAGCAGTGCGGTACCAACCTGTGCGGCTACGCGGTCAAGACCAACGAGCGGATCCTGATCAACATGAAGCCGTCCGACAGCAAATGGGTCGGCCGCATTCACGATCCGAACTCCGGCCGCAAGTACGACTCGACGATTGCGATGCGCGGCCCGAACGCGCTGCGCGTCCAGGGTTGCGCCTTCGGCGGCATGTTTTGCGGTGGCCAGACCTGGAAGCGCGTAAGTTAATGAAGCGTAAATCATGCGCCCCGGTCATTCCAGGTCATTCCGGGGCGCACGAAGTGCGAACCCGGAATCTCGAGGAACTATGGAGCGCAATTGCGCTCCATAGTTCGATGCTGGCGCATCGCCCCGGAATGACTCCTTCTGGCACGATGAAACAATTCTTGCCTCCGACGAAACAATTTCGCCACTTCGACGAAAAACTCCGGAAACGGCCGCCGCCTATCTTCATAAAGAACGAGAGACGTCGGGCGACGCACTTTCGGGCGCATCACACTTCAAGGGGACTTCCATGACATCCACCGGTTCGGTTTTCCGCGGCAGCAAGCTCGTGGCCGCGAGCCTTCTCGCTTTTGGCCTGATGACGACGGCTTCCTTTGCCTACACCCAGGAACAGCAGCAGCTGTGCACGGGCGATGCGATGCGGCTGTGCGGCGATGCGATTCCCGATGTCGATCGCGTCACCGCCTGCATGATCGCCAGGCACTCGCAGCTCTCCGACGGCTGCAAGTCGGTCTTCCGCAAGATGGATGCTCCGACGCCGGCGAATTATGCACCGACGGGCAAACCGCACCAGCCGCTCAACATTACGCCGCACAAGCGCGGCTGACATTTTTTCACACGTCTGTTCAAGCGCCGCGTCCTGCCGATGCGGCGCTTGATCGTTTATTCCGGAGCGTGACAACAACAACCCATTCATCCGGCGTTCAGTAGGGACCATTTCAAATCACCATCCGAAAATCACCGCTTGAAGTTGCCTGCCCTTCTCGTGTCTCCGCCTAATCTGGAATTCCCCACTTGATGCGGCGCTGGTTGTCATTTGCGCTCCTCGTGGCCGGGCTTGCGTCCGCCGCCGATATTGCGCGCGCCGAGACGAACCAGGTACAGATCGCGCAGGCGCAGTCCGGACCGCCGATCCAGACGCCCGCCGGCGCTGCACCCTTGCCTACCGCGCCTGCGCCAACGCAGGGGCGCGATACCCAGGCCAGCGATGCGCAAGGGGTGGAGGAGCCGATCGGCAATGTCGCAAGCCTCACAGGCAAGGTCAGCGTCAAGCGCAACAACAAATCGATTCCGCTCTCGCTCAAGGACGACATCTATCTCAACGACGTCGTGCGGACCTCGGCGAGTTCGGCGCTCGGCATCACCTTCAGCGACGGCACAACTTTCAACCTCAAGGCAAGCTCGGAGATCACCATCGACGAGTTCGTCTATGAAGAGGGCGGCAAGAACAACAAGGGCATGTTCGACGTCGCCAAGGGCACGGTCGCCTTCGTCGCCGCTCAAGTCGCCAAGACTGGCGATATGCAGATTACCACGCCGACGGCAACGCTGGGAATTCGCGGCACATCCGGGCTTGTCGAGGTGCCGGCCGGCGCCACGGCGGCCAGCGCCACCAACAACGTCAATATCAAACTCTATCCTGATGCCGATGGCCGCGTCGGCCGCATCGAGGTCAACGACCGCACTGGGGCGAGGCTCGGCTTTCTGAGCCAGGGTGCCAGCGGCCTCGCCATCCGGCCCGGAATCGGCGGCGCGCGCTTTGCCGCCGTGCCGATCGCGATCACGCCGCAGATGATGCGGCGTGACCAGGGTTTGGTGCGCCTCGTGCAATCCACACAGACACTCGGCCGCCGCGTCTTCGACGAGCAGCGCGCCTTCCGACGCGCCAATCCCACCTTCCTCAATCCGAACCGGCCGATCCGGCAGCCCGACCAGTTCAGGCAGAACGGCGTGCCCGGCCAGAACAGGCCCGGCCGACCGCAAACGCCGGGGATGCAAAACCGTCCGGGCCAGCAGCAGCCGGTCGGCCCCGGCCGGCAAGGCATGCAGCAACCCGGCTCGCCGCAGAACGGTCAGCGGCCAAAACGGCCGGGCGAGTTCGGTCAGCCCGACCGGCAGCAAGGCGGACCGCAAACCGGCCAACAGCCGGACGGCCCGCAACGTCCTGGCCAGCCACCGCGGCCGGGCCAGACTCCGCCCGCCGGCAATCCGCAACAAGGTGCGCCCGCAGGTCAGACGAGACCGGGCGGCCCTGCCGGGGTGCCGCGGATCAATCAGCCCCGCCCGCAACAGCCGGGCGGTCCGCAACCCCTGCCGCACCAGGGCGGCCAGTTCAGGCAAGGCTCGCCGGCCCTACGTCAAGGCGGACCCGTCCGGCCGGCGCTGCAACTGCCACGGCGAACCGCTCCCGTGCAGGCGCAGCCAAAAGACAGGAAGCCGCGGAGCTACCCGCGCTGACCGGCGGCCAAGCTCCCCGCGCGCTCAGAAAACATGTTGTCGGCCCGCCCTGTGACGAAACAAACGGTTAACGCGACGAAACCATTTTGGCGCTTTCGTGCAAACGTCCCGAAACGGTTCACCTGTACTGATTGCCCGAACGACGCGCCGGGGATCGGCGCGCAAGGCGCAAATAACAGGGGACGATAATGTTCAACTCAGCCAAGCCGATTGCAAAGCTTGTGGCCGCCGCACTGGGCGCGGTGACGATCGGCGCATTCGCCTTCACCTCTTCCGCCGCGGCTGCCCCTCTGCCGCTATTTCCGTTCTTCGCTCCGCAGCAGCAGTATGCGCCTCCTCCGGCGCAGGCCATGCCCGATGACGAAGACGCCGCCGGTCCCTATGAGCTGCCTGCGCGCCTGAAGCGTCAGGTCGTCAACTATCCGACCCGCGAGGCTCCCGGCACGATCATCATCGATACGCCGAACACTTATCTTTATCTGGTCCTGGGAGGCGGACAGGCGATGCGCTACGGCATCGGCGTCGGCCGCGAAGGATTCACCTGGTCGGGCACGCAGACCATCGCCAGGAAGGCGGAATGGCCGGATTGGACTCCTCCGCCGGAGATGATCGCCCGCCAGCCCTATCTGCCGCGCCACATGGCCGGCGGCCCCGGCAACCCGCTCGGCGCCCGCGCGATGTATCTCGGCGGGACCATCTACCGCATCCACGGCACCAACGCGCCGAACACGATCGGCACCCGCGTGTCGTCCGGCTGCCTGCGCTTGGTCAATGAGGACGTGATCGATCTCTACAACCGCGTTCATGTCGGCACCAAGGTGATCGTGCTGCCGATGGACCGCCGCGCCGATACCGCGAGCGACAAGCGCAGCTGATCCTTCACATCTCCGTTGATGCAAAATGGCGCCCTCGCGGCGCCATTTTATTTTGGTGAACAGGCGGTATTGCTTTCGGGTTGACTCGACAGCAGTTGGCCTCATGGAGCGTTACAAAAAAGAGGCTTTCATGCGCATGAGGGCCTGCCGCGCTTCAAGGAACTGCACTGAGCCGGTAGTGCCCGTGGCCGATCTGGCGCCTGCCGGCCCCCGCCTGTAAAGTCCGCGCCGATTCCGGGGGGACGATGCGCCTGAAGCTAAATTTCAAACTGCTCAATCTGGATCTCAGCCTCAAGACGATCCTGATCGCAGCCGCGGTAGTCGCGGTCTCTTTCTTCGCCAGCCTGAAGGCCATGGACTTTCTGTCGCCCCGCGGCGGAGGCAAGGCGCCGGTCCTCGCCGAGCTGCCGCCGCTGCCGCCGGTCACGCGCTCCTCCCGCGTGCTGGCGCCGGTTTCGATCTCGCTGATGGCGATCCGCGACGCTGCCGAGCGCTCTACCGCGCGCAGCTTCGGCGGCAAGGCCGACAATCCCGTCTCGCAGATCCTGCAGAATGCCGATATCGGCTGGAATGCCTCGCGCGGACCGATTGCGGTGGCGGGCGTGCAGGACGCGCTGTCGCTGACCACACCGCTGACGGGGACGCTGAGCGTCACCGGATCGCTCTCGGCCAAGGCCAACGATGCAGTCAATGACGCGATCGGCGGCCTGCTCGGGGCCAGCGCCGCCAAGCAGATCGGCGGCATCAACATCAAGAACCTCAACGTCAGTGGCGAGATCAGGGGCAATGTGGTGGTCACTTCGCGCCCGCGCCTTGCGGCGGCCTGGCGCATCGAGCCGAATTTGCAGGCGCAGGTCAATCTCGGCGACACCTCTCTGTCGGCCGCCGGGGCGCGCATCAGCGTGCCCGCGCAGGTCAAGCCCATGATCGACAAGCAGGTCGCCGAGCAGCTTGCCGCAGCACAGGCGCGGATGAAGAACGATCCCACCTTCGAGCAGAACGCGCGCCAGCAATGGGCCAAGGCCTGCCAATCGATTCCGCTGCAAGGCACGGGCGGCTCCGGCCTGCCGCCGCTATGGCTCGAATTGAAGCCGACGCGGGCGATCGCCGCGCAGCCGCGCATCGATTCCTCGGCGATGACGCTGATGATGGGACTCGAAGCCGAGACCCGCATCACGCCGGCCGAGACAACCCCGAACTGCCCGTTCCCGGCGACACTGACCATCGGTCCTGCCTCGAAAGGCGGCGTCAACATCGCCGTCCCGATCGACATGCCTTTCACCGAGATCAACAAGATGGTGGAAGCGCAGTTCGCCGGGAAGACGTTTCCCGAAGATGGCTCCGGCTCCGTCGACATCACCGTCAAGAAGGCCAGCGTGGCTGCCTCCGGCGACCGGCTGCTGTTCTCGCTCCTCGTCTACGCCAAGGAGAAGAAGAGCCTGTTCGGCTTCGGCGCCGAAGCCTATGTGCACATCTGGGGCGTGCCCGTGCTCGACTCGGCACAGCAAACCCTGCGCCTGGATTCGATCGAGGTGGCGGTGGAGTCCGAGGCCGCCTTCGGCCTGCTCGGCGCCGCCGCCCGCGCCGCGATGCCGCATCTGCAGCGGGTGCTGGCGGAGAAGGCGATGGTGGACCTGAAGCCCTTTGCCAGCAATGCGCAGAAGAAGATCGCCGCAGCGATTGCCGACCTGCAGAAGAGCGAGGACGGCGTGCGGGTGTCGGCGGAGATCACGAGCCTCACGCTGGCCGACATCGCCTTCGATTCAAAAACGCTGCGCGTGATCGCCGAGAGCGAAGGCTCGATCAACGTGTTCATCACGGCGCTGCCGGCTCTGTGATT
>JAEZEU010000533.1 GCA_023432885.1 Pseudomonadota bacterium
GCGGCGCGCATGATCCAGCGCCGGAATGCCGCGAAGTCGCGCTGCCCGGTGCGGAAGCTGCGATAGACCAGGTACCAGCGCATGCCCTTGGGCACGCTGAGCGCAAAGGGCGCGACCAGCCGCCCGGCGGCCAGATCGTCGTCGATATAGGGGCGGATGCCCATGGCGATGCCGAGCCCGTCGATGGCGGCCTGCAGCGCCTGGCCGTAGAACTGGAATTCCGGGCCGCGCGCATTGAGGCGCGGCACCTGCGCCGCCTTGAGCCAGAGCGGCCAGTCGTCGGGCGAATGCGCGACGCGCAGCAGGCTCGGTCCCTTCAGGTCATTGGCGCGCTTCAGCCCGGCCGCAAGCCGCGGCGCGCAGACCGGCGTCAGGTCAGCCGCGAACAGCGGCTCGGCCGTCAGCCCCGGCCAGTCGCCGTCGCCGAGCCGGATGCCGCAACTCCAGTCGTCGCCGAACGGCACGCCGGCGCCGCCGGTGGTGATGCGCACGTCGATCTCCGGCTCCTCCTTGCGGAAATCCGCCAGGCGGGGGATCAGCCATTTCATCAGGAAGGTCGGCCCTACGCCGATGGTGAGCACGCGCATGCTGGCGGATGCCGTGACTTGCGCGGTGAGGCTCGCCAGCGCATCGAAGATCGGCGTCAGACCGCTCTGATAGGCACGGCCCGCCGCCGTGGTGACGAGCCTGTTGGCCTTGCGCTCGAACAGCGCGACGCCGAGGCGCTCCTCCAACAGATGCACCATGCGGCTGACCGCGGCGGCGGAGACGTTGAGCTCGCTGCCCGCGGCGGCAAAGCTGCCGGTGCGCGCCGCCGCCTCGAATGCCTTGATGCCGTTGAGGAAGAGCAGCCGGCGCAAATTCTTACCCTCAGGAAAACTGATGCCAGGGCAAGATAACCCGGTTTGCGCAGGCGCGGCAAGCAAGGCACTACTATGCGGGCATGAACCTGATTCCGGCGGCCGCCTTCTTCACCTCTCCGCGCTCGCGGGGAGAGGTCGCATCGCATCGAAGATGCGATCCGGGTGAGGGGGACTCTCAACGAGTCCATCTGTCACCGAATTTGCGGAAGCAGCCCCTCACCCCAATCCTCTCCCCGTAAGAACGGGGAGAGGGAGAACTGGCAGTCTGCCGGAGGTCTTCGTGGGCCCGCTTCTCATCGCCGCGCTTGGAATATTGATGGTGGCGACCGCCTTCCTGTCGGGGCTGTTCGGCATGGCCGGCGGGCTGATCCTGATTGGCGTGCTGCTCACCATCATGCCGCTGCCTTCCGCGATGGTGCTGCACGCCATCACGCAGATGGCCTCGAACGGCTGGCGCGCCTTCCTGTGGCGCGCGCATATCCGTTGGCGGCCGGTTGCGATCTACATGCTCGGCTGCGCGCTGGCGCTGGCGGCATGGTCGATCACCCGCTATGTGCCGGACAAGCCGATCGCGCTGCTGCTGCTCGGCATCACGCCGTTCATGGCACGGATGACGCCGAGGAGCATCAAGCCCAATCCCGACAGCATTCCGCAGGGCACGTTCTACGGCTTCATCTGCATGGGGCTGATGCTGATGACCGGCGTCTCCGGTCCGCTGATGGACACCTTCTTCCTCGGCGGCAATTTCGGCCGCCGCGAGGTGGTGGCGACCAAGGCAACCTGCCAGGTCGCGAGCCATTTCGTGAAGCTGATCTATTTCGGCGGCATCATCGACCAGGCGGCCTCGCTCGATCCGGTGCTGGCGGCGGTTGCGGTCGCAGCCTCGATGCTCGGCACTACGCTGGCCCGGCGTCTCCTGGAATCGATGACCGACGTCCAGTTCCGCACTTGGGCCAACCGGCTGATCACCACAATCGCCTGCTACTATATCGGCTATGGCGGCTGGCTGCTGCTCAGCCCGCACTTTGCGACGTGAAGGGAGGTTGCGGATGCGCGAGGCGACGGAGGCATTGGTGCTCGATCTCGTCGAATGGATCGCGCGCGAGCCGAGACCCTATGCCGAGGTGATCGAAACCTGGCGCACCTCTTGCCCGCGGCTGACCATCTGGGAAGATGCCGTCGACCGCGGCTATGTCGCGCGGCGGCCGACGGCGGAGGGATTGCGTGTGATGGTCACCCAAGGCGGCGAGAACTACCTGCGTGAGCACGGCCGCTTGCCGCCGGGCGGGGATCGATAGATGCAAGCATGATATTCCCGCCGAGGCGGCCGAGCGTCGTCCGGGCAGGATGTTTTCAGCTTGAACCTGTCTCCTCCAGACCGTCACCAAGGGTCTGGAGGGCCGCATGACCAAGCCGAACATTCATACTTCCCGCCTTGCCGGGCTTTTTGTACTCGCAACACTTGTGCTTTCGCTGCCTGCAGTCTGCGCGCGCGCCGCCGACAGCGAGCGTCCTTTCAATCCTCCGGTCGGCAGCCGCTGGATCGTCGAAACCGAGATCAATGGCGAGGAGATCAGACCCGAGGGGAAGCGGAATTCGCTGATCAGGTCGCGCGCCGAGATGACCATCGAGGCTAGTCTTTCGGATGGCTTCCGCGTCGTTTATGTTCGCCGTGGCATTACAGCCGAGGGCAACGATCCGTCGCTGCCGCTGCTGCGCGCCGGCATGCAGGCGCTGGTGGATGTCCCGATCCGTGCGACCATGGACAAGCGCGGCAAGCCCGTGCGCGTCGACAACCTCACTGAAGCCAAGGCCGCGATGCGCGGCGCCGCCGAGGCGCTGACGGCGCCGTTCAAGGACAAGCCGCAGGTCCTTGCCGTTCTCCAGCAGATGATGGCCCGGCTGACCGAGGCCGACGCCGTCAGGGCGGCCATCGACTACCTCGACGAGGTGCCGCAGCTTGCCAGGGCGCAGGGCACCGGCATGAAGCCGGGCGAGGTCAGGCGCTCGACCGA
>JAEZEU010000579.1 GCA_023432885.1 Pseudomonadota bacterium
TCCTGAAGGCGCTCGACCGCTATCCGCACGGCTGCTCGGAGCAGATCGCAAGCCGCGCGATGCCACTGCTCTATGTCAACGACCTCGCGGCGGGTGCGCATCTGGCCATGGATACCGCGGTCGATCAGCGCATCAGGGACGCGATCGAGCGGCTGCTTGCGCGGCAGGGCTCCAACGGTTCGTTCGGCCTGTGGTCGGCCGGCGGCGACGACGCCTGGCTCGACGCATATGTGACCGACTTCCTGACACGCGCCCGCGAAAAGGGCTTTGCGGTTCCGGATGTGCTGTTCAGGAGCGCGCTCGATCGTATCCGCAATTCGGTCGTCAATGCCGAGGAGCCGGAGAAGAATGGCGGTCGCGATCTCGCCTACGGGCTTTATGTGCTGGCCCGCAATGGCGCAGCGCCGATCGGCGACCTGCGCTATCTCGCCGACACAAAGCTCGCTTCGCTGGCAACCCCGATTGCGAAATCGCAACTGGCGGCGGCACTCGCCCTGGTCGGCGACAAGGCGCGGGCGGAGCGGGTCTACGGCGCCGCACTCGATGCGCTCAATCCCAAGCCGACCATCGAGTTTGGCCGCACCGACTATGGCAGCGCGCTGCGCGATGCCGCGGCCCTGGTGTCGCTTGCGAGCGAAGGCAATGCGCCGCGGGCGACGTTGACGCAGGCGGTGCAGCGGGTCGAGGCCGCGCGCGGGCTCACGCCCTACACCTCCACGCAAGAGAATGCCTGGATGGTGCTGGCGGCGCGGGCGCTTGCCAAGGAGACGCTGACGCTCGAGATCGACGGCACGCCGGTCAAGCAGGCGGTGTTCCGTAGCTACAAGGCCGCCGAGATGGCCGGCAAGCCGATCAGGATCACCAATACCGGGGACGCGCCGGTGCAGGCGGTGGTCTCGGTCTCGGGCTCGCCGATCACGCCGGAGCCTGCCGCCTTCAACGGCTTCAAGATCGAGCGCACCTACTACACGCTCGACGGCAAGCCGGCCGACGTCACGAAAGCGAAGCAGAACGACCGCTTTGCCGTGGTGCTGAAGGTCACCGAGGCCAAGCCGGAATACGGGCACATCATGGTGTCGGATTATCTGCCAGCCGGCTTCGAGATCGACAATCCGCGGCTGGTATCCTCGGGCGACAGTGGCACGTTGGACTGGATCGAGGACGGCGAGGAGCCGGAAAACACCGAATTCCGAGACGACCGCTTCACCGCAGCGATCGACCGCGCGAGTGACGACCAGTCGGTCTTCACGGTAGCCTACATCGTGCGCGCGGTGTCGCCCGGCAAGTACGTGCTGCCGCAGGCCTATGTCGAGGACATGTACAACCCCTCGCGATACGGCCGCACCGCCACCGGCACGGTCGAGGTGCGCCCGGCGAAATGAAGGTTGGAATGACCGAAGCGTCGCTACATACTGAGTCGTCATGCCCGGGCAAAAGGCGCGAAGCGC
This sequence comes from Pseudomonadota bacterium, assembly GCA_023432885.1. Taxonomy (GTDB): domain Bacteria; phylum Pseudomonadota; class Alphaproteobacteria; order Rhizobiales; family Xanthobacteraceae; genus Bradyrhizobium. The sequence goes on from JAEZEU010000579.1 coordinate 1,449, forward strand.
CGCCTTCGCGCCAGACGTCCCGGGCATCCACGACTTCGGTCGAGGCGAGAAGAGACGTGGATGGCCGGGACGAGCCCGGCCATGACGCGCGTGGTAGGAGGCGCGTCCTCAAAGTCGTCCTTGGTGTCGTGGCGCCTATTGTGATCCTCGTAGTTGCCTTCACTGCCTGGGTAATCTCGCTGGGGCCACTGCCGCTCGATCAGGCCAAGCGCGTCTCCACGACTATCGTCGACCGCAATGGAAAACTGCTCCGCGCCTATGCGATGGCCGATGGGCGCTGGCGGCTGCCGGTTGACGCCAGGCGCGATGTCGATCCGACCTATCTCAAACTGCTGCTCGCCTTTGAGGACAAGCGATTCCACGCTCATGCCGGTGTGGATCCGCTGGCACTGACGCGGGCGGCGTTCCAGCTCGTGACGAGCGGCCATATCGTCTCGGGCGGCTCCACCATCACCATGCAGCTGGCGCGGCTGATGGAGCCGCGGCGGGAGCGCTCCGTCTACGCGAAAATTCGCCAGATGGCGCGCGCGGTCGAGTTGGAGCGTCAGCTCAGCAAGGAGGAGATCCTCGACCTCTATCTCGCTCTGGCGCCGTTCGGCGGTAACCTCGAGGGCGTTCGCGCCGCCTCGATCGCCTATTTCGGCAAGGAGCCGAAACGGCTGTCACTGGCGGAAGCCGCACTTCTGGTGGCGCTGCCGCAATCGCCGGAGACCCGGCGTCTCGATCGTTATCCCGACGCCGCTCGCGCCGCGCGCGACAAGGTGCTCGGCCGCATGGTGGAGGAGGGCATCGTCAGCAGCGATGACGCTGCGCAGGCGAGGGCGACGGTGGTGCCGAAGTTGCGCAAGCCAATGCCGATCCTGGCGCCGCATTCCTCCGACCAGGCGATCGCCACGATCAAGGACACGCCGGTGATCCGCCTGACGCTGGATGCCAATCTGCAGAAGGTGCTGGAGGCCCTCGCACGCGACCGCGCGCTGGCACTCGGGCCTGACATTTCCATCGGCATCATCGCGGTCGACAATGCGAGCGGCGACGTGCTCGCCCATGTCGGCTCGGCCGACTATTTCGATGAGCGGCGGTCAGGGCAGGTCGACATGACCCGCGCGGTGCGCTCACCGGGCTCGACGCTGAAGCCCTTCATCTATGGGCTGGCCTTCGAAGATGGCTTCGTGCACCCGGAAAGCCTGATCGACGACCGGCCCATCCGCTTCGGCTCCTATGCACCGGAAAACTTCGACATGACGTTCCAGGGCACAGTGCCGGTGCGCCGGGCGCTGCAGTTATCCCTCAATGTGCCGGCGATTGCGCTGCTCGACCGTGTCGGCTCCAGCCGGCTGTCGTCGCGGCTGAAGCAGGCGGGCACCTCGCTGGTACTGCCAAAGGACGAGGCGCCGGGTCTTGCCATGGGGCTCGGCGGAGTCGGCGTGACACTGCAGGATCTGGCGCAGCTCTATGCGGGGCTGGCGCGGCTCGGTTCCACCAAGCCGTTGCGGGAGATCGCGACTAGAGAGGACGAGCGTGAGCCGATGCGGCTGATGGATCAGGCCGCCGCCTGGCAGGTCGGCAACGTCCTGATCGGCACGCCCCCGCCGGAGAATGGCGCGCATAACCGCATCGCTTTCAAGACGGGCACCAGCTACGGCTATCGCGATGCCTGGTCGGTCGGTTTCGACGGCAAGATCACCATCGGCGTCTGGGTCGGCCGGCCCGATGGCGCGCCGGTGCCGGGGATGATCGGGCGGGGGGCTGCGGCGCCGGTCCTGTTCGATGCTTTTGCCCGTACCGGCAAGATGCCGGCGCCATTGCCCAGGGCTCCCAAGGGCGCGCTGGTCGCCAGCAACGCAAAACTCCCGCCGCCGTTGCGCCGGTTCCGTCCCATGGGCGAGCTGGTGCGCACCGGCAGCGAACTCGCTCCCCGCATCCAGTTCCCGCTCAACGGTTCGCGCATCGATATCGACCGCTCAGGCGATGGCCAGAATGCCGCGATGCCGGTGAAGGTAGCCGGCGGCATCCTGCCGATGACCGTGCTGATTAATGGCGCGTCCGCCGGCGAGATCGACAGCCGGCGCCAGCGACTGGTGGAACCGCCCGGGCCGGGCTTTACCCGTCTCACCGTGATAGACGCCACGGGTGCCGCGGACACAGTTGTCATCAGAATTCAATAACAGCCCCCTAAGCGGTTGTGGGAACGTCGGTTTCAGCGTATGCGGAACCAATGGCCGAGACCTATGCCCGCCCCCGATTTGGCGAACCGCGTGAGCCGAAGAACCGGGTGGATCCGGGCAGCAGGCTCGCCGGCGTCATCGACTTCGTGGCCGCAAGCCACAGCCGCGCTACGGCCTTCCTGCTGCTCTGCGCCATGCTGTTCTTCCTGCCGGGCTTCTTCACGATCCCCCCGATCGACCGCGACGAGCCACGCTTTGCGCAGGCGACCAAGCAGATGGTCGAGAGCGGCGACTTCGTTGACATCCGGTTTCAGGACGACGTCCGCTACAAGAAGCCGGTCGGCATCTACTGGATGCAGGCCGCCGCCGTCGAGACCGCATCGGCGCTGGGCTTGGCACGGCCGCAGGCCCGTATCTGGATCTACCGGATTCCGTCCCTGATCGGCGCCATCGGTGCGGTGCTGCTGACCTACTGGACGGCGCTCGCGTTCGTGACGCGGCGCGGCGCGATCCTTGCGGCGCTGATTATGTGCTCGTCGGTGCTGCTCGGCGTCGAGGCGAGGCTGGCCAAGACGGACGCCATGCTGCTGCTTACGGTCGTTGCCGCCATGGGCGCGATGGCGCGGGTCTATCTCTCCTGGCAGCGCGGCGAGGATCCTGCGCATCCGCCCTGGAGTGCACCTGCGATCTTCTGGACGGCGCTCGCCGGCGGCATCCTGCTCAAGGGCCCGCTGATCCTGATGTTCGTCGGGCTCACCATCGTCACGCTCGCCATTCTCGACCGGAACGTTTCCTGGCTGTGGCGGCTGCGGCCGGTCTGGGGCCTGATGTGGACCCTGGTGCTGGTGCTGCCCTGGTTCGCCGCGATCTTCCTGCGCGCGGGGCAAACCTTCTTCACCGATTCCGTCGGTGGCGACATGCTGGCGAAATTCGTCGGCCAAGAATCCCATGGCGCGCCTCCCGGGCTCTATCTCCTGCTGTTCTGGGTAACGTTCGGGCCGGGCGCGGTGCTGGCCGGTCTCGCCGCGCCTGCGGTGTGGCGCGCACGGCGCGAACCCGGCGCACAATATCTCCTCGCCTGGCTGATCCCGTCCTGGATCGTATTCGAGCTGGTCTTGACCAAGCTGCCGCACTACGTGCTGCCGCTCTATCCGGCGATCGCCATCCTCGCGGTCGGCGCGCTCGAGCGTCGCGTGCTGTCGCGGACGCCGTGGATCGTGCGCGGCACGGCGTGGTGGTTCGTGGTGCCGGCCGGTGCCTCGGTGCTCGCCATTGTCGGTGCAATCACGCTGACGCGGCAGCCGGTGTTCTTCGCCTGGCCGTTCGTGGCGGCGGCGCTGATCTTCGGCCTCATCGCCTGGTGGCTGTACGACGACCGCCACGCCGAACGATCGCTGCTCAATGCGGTGGTGGGCACCCTGTTCCTGTCCTTTGCCGTCTACGGCGCGGTGGCGCCGGCGCTGACGCGGCTGTTTCCGAGCCCGGAAGTCGCCCGAGCGATGCGCAACGTGGCCTGCGTAGGGCCGAAGCTTGCTTCGGCAGGATTCCACGAGCCGAGCCTGGTGTTCTTGACGGACACCTCGACGCTGCTGACCGATGGCTCGGGTGCGGCCGATTTCCTGCGTCAGGGTAGCTGCCGCTTTGCGCTGGTGGAATCGCGCTCGGAACGCAGTTTCGCAGCGCGCGCCGAAGCGCTCGGGCTGCGCTACAACGTCCTGACGCGGATCGACGGCTTCAATTTCTCGCAAGGCAAGGCGATCTCGATCGCGATCTTCGGTTCCGAGGGTACGGAATAGCCATGCCAGGCAAGGGAGCGGTCTCGCCGCACTATTTCGGCCGCTTCTTCGGCACGCTGCTGGCGTCGTTCGCCCAGCTCGTGCGTTCGCCCTCGCATTCTCGCCGCTCCGAGGCAGGCCGCCGCGCCGCGCGCCATGCGCTGTGGCTGAGCGCCGGTCTTGGCGTCGCCATCATTTTCTTGATGTTTGCGCTCGACGCCGCTGAGATCCGCCTGATGCCGCCACGCGGCACACCGGAACTGTGGTGGGTGCGCATTCTTACCCATTTCGGCAAGTCGGCCTACGTGCTGTGGACGCTGTTCGCGCTGATGATCATCGTGCTGATCGCTTCTGCCGCCATGCAAGGCACGGCGCGTTCGCTGTTGCTGAGACTCGGCACCCGGCTGCAGTTCCTCTTCCTGGCGGTTTTGACGCCGGCGCTGACAGGCGAGGTGCTGAAATGGGTGGTCGGACGGGGCAGGCCGTTTGTCGGCGGCGAGGCCAATGCTTTCAACTTCTCGCATTTTGCCGGCGGCGAGGCCTTCGCCAGCTTTCCCTCCGGCCATGCCAATACGGCCTTCGCGCTGGCTTTTGCGGTTTCCGCGCTCTGGCCGCGGATGCGTTTTTTCATGCTGGCATACGCGCTCATCATTTGCGCGACGCGGCTGGTCCTGCTGGCTCATCACCCGAGCGACGTGGTGGCGGGCGCCCTGGTCGGCGTGCTCGGCGCCATGGTGGTGCGCTACTGGTTCGCCGCGCGCCGCCTGGGATTTGCCATCGAGAGGGACGGCACGATTGTGGCGCTCCCCGGACCATCCCTGAAGCGGCTCAAGAGGGTTGCCCGGGGCGCGCCGGGTCCATAATAAGCGCCTGTCGGCCCCTCGCGGTTCCCGGTAGTCCAACCAACCCAGAGCATCGATTTGCCCTCTCCTGAAACCGCCGCGGTCGCCGTGTCCATCGTCGTGCCCGTGCGCAACGAGGCCGGCAATCTTGCGCCGCTGATCGCGGAGATTGCCGCCGCACTCGACGGCCGGTGGGCCTATGAGATCATCTATGTCAATGACGGCTCGACGGACGCCACGGGTGAGAAGCTTGCCGAGTTGAGGAGGAGCTACAGGCAGCTCCGGCAAATCCGGCACGCCACCTCGGGCGGGCAGTCGGCCGCGGTGCGCAGCGGCGTGCGGGCCGCACGCGGGGCGATCGTCGCAACGCTCGATGGTGACGGCCAGAACAATCCGGTGTTCCTGCCGGACTTGATTGCGGCGGTCGAGAAGGGCGATGGCCGGGTCGGCCTTGCCGCGGGTCAGCGCGTCGGCCGCAAGGACACCGGCTTCAAGAAGCTGCAGTCGCGCATCGCCAACGCCGTGCGCAACGCAATCCTGCATGACGGCACCCGCGACACCGGCTGCGGGCTGAAGGCGTTTCCACGCGAGGTGTTTCTGGCGATGCCGTATTTCGACGGGCTGCATCGCTTCCTGCCGGCGCTGGTGCGGCGCGAGGGCTATGACATCGCCTATGTCGAGGTGATCGACCGTCCGCGTCATTCCGGCGTATCGAACTACGGCTTTTTCGACCGGCTCTGGATCGGGATCATGGATCTCGCCGGCGTGTGGTGGCTGATCCGCCGCAAGAAGCCGACACCTGTTGCCAGCGAGGTGCAGTGATGCTCATTCAATACGGGCAGGCGCTCGGCGATTATCTCTACGACGTCTTCGTTGCCAAGTTTGATTTCTGGCTGCTGTTCGGCCTGATCGCTCAGCTGTTCTTCACTGCGCGATTCCTCGTGCAATGGATCGCAAGCGAGCGCGCAGGCAACAGCGTGGTGCCGATGGCATTCTGGTTCTGCTCGATGGGCGGCGGGCTGATGACCCTGGTGTACGGCATCGTCAAGCGCGAGCCCGTGATCATCCTCGGACAGGCGCTGGCCACCATCATCTATATCCGGAACATCATGCTGATCGTGAAGAACCGCGGCAGCGCGTCGAAGACGCTGGAGCGCTAGCGGCGGGCTCCGACAGGAGCCTCCCGTGCAGACGTCTTTTTTCCTTCCCAAACGAAACGATCTGGCTCGGCTCTCATTAGGTCTCTGTCACAGACCCTTCGCGGAGACCAACCGATGCAGGTTCAGGAAATGATCCGCACCCACCCGGCGGTGGGCGGCCAAGCCAACGACTTGCTGACGCGCTGCATCGAACAGTGTTACTCCTGCGCACAGACCTGCACGTCTTGCGCGGATGCCTGCCTGGCGGAAGAGACCGTGAAGTCCCTGACCCAGTGCATTCGCCTCAATCTCGATTGCGCCGACGTCTGCAGCATCACCGGCCGGCTCGCCACGCGCCGCACCGGATCGGACGAGGAGATGATCCGCCGCATGCTCCACACCTGTGCCGCGGCCTGTCGGCTTTGCGCCGCCGAATGCGAGCGGCACGCAGAACACCACGAGCACTGCCGCATCTGCGCGGAGGCCTGCCGCCGATGCATGCAAACTTGCGAAGAAGCCGGGCGCGACATGGCGCACTGATTTGGAATTGCTCACCTCTTGCCGGAAGCGCTGGCGCTCCCAATTAGCGCCCGGCCGCGGGCAGCGATGCCGCCGCGGCCTCGCTCTCCGCGATGCGGTGGGCCGCAAGCTCCCCCGAGACGTCGAGGACGGGATAAGCAACCGAGCAGATGTGCGAGTGGATCCGGCGGAGATCGCGCAGGACGTCCAGGTGAAGCGAGGTCGTCTCGATCGTCTCGGGACGCCCCTTGCGCAGCCGTTCGAGATGCCGTTCGGTGGCGGCGAGCTCCGCATTGCGCAGCGCTGCCTTTTCGACCAGCAGCTTTCGGGCCTCGTTGACATCGCCTGACATGAACACGCCGAAGGCGAGACCCAGC
>JAEZEU010000547.1 GCA_023432885.1 Pseudomonadota bacterium
AGCTCGTCCACAACGACCGCCTTGAGCATGCCGCGCGCATTGTCACGCCGGTCGAAGGAGAGGTCCTCGCGCGGGCTGCCGATACGGAAGCCGAAATGCGCATCGCTCCATACCAGCCGTCCGGCCAATCTCCGTGCATAGGGATCGAGCAACAGCTTGTTGGGGTTGAAGCGGTGGCCGCGTTCCGGCGCATAGGGGCCGTGTACGCGATAGCCGTAGAGTTGTCCCGGCGAGACGTCGTTGAGATAGCCGTGCCAGACGTCCTCCGATCGCTCTGGCAGCTCGATGCGCTCGAGTTCGCGCCGGCCCTGCGGATCGAACAGGCAGAGCTCAACCTTCTCGGCATTGGCCGAGAACAGCGCAAAATTGGTGCCCCTGCCGTCCCAGGTTGCACCGAGGCGGGTCGGCGATCCGGCGGAGAGGCGCATCCAATCAGCCTTCGGGTACGAGGAAGATCGCGGCCAGGGGCGGGATCGTGAGATTAAGTTCGTAACCATTGCCGTGCAATGCCTCCACGGCGCCGGCGTTGCCGACATTGCTGCCGCCATAATGGGCAGAGTCCGAGTTGAACGCCTCGCGCCATCTGCCGCCGAAGGGCACACGAACCCGATAGTTGTAATAGACATTGGGCGAGAAATTCACGACCACAACGCAGGCCGCGCGCTCGGCGAAGCCCTTGCGCAACCAGGCGAACACGTTGCCATTGGCGTCATCCGTGATCAGCCATTCGAACCCGGACGGCTCGCAATCGAGCTCATGCAGCGCGGGCGTGGTGCGATAGAGCTGATTGAGATCGCCGATCAGCGCCTGCACGCCGGCATGGTTGCGGTTGTCGAGCAGGTGCCAGTCCAGCGAATGGTCGTGATTCCATTCACGCTGCTGGCCGAATTCGCAGCCCATGAACAACAATTTTTTGCCGGGATGTCCGAACATGAAGCTGTAATAGGCGCGCAAATTCGCAAAGCGCTGCCACTCGTCGCCGGGCATGCGGCCGAGGATCGAGCGCTTGCCGTGCACGACCTCGTCGTGCGAAAGCGGCAAGATGAAGTTTTCCGAGAAGGCGTATTGCAGGCCGAACAGGATGTCGCCGTGATGGTGTTTGCGATGTACGGGATCCTTGCCGATATATTTCAGCGTGTCGTGCATCCAGCCCATGTTCCACTTGTAGCCGAAGCCGAGGCCGCCATCCTCCACCGGACGCGATACCTGCGGCCATGAAGTGGATTCTTCCGCTGCCGTCATCGCCTGCGGAAAGCGGGCGTATACTTCGGTGTTGAAGCGGCGCAGGAAGGCGATGGCTTCGAGGTTTTCCCGTCCGCCGTGCCTGTTGGGGATCCAGCCGCCCGGCGGACGGCTGTAGTCGAGATAGAGCATGGAGGCCACCGCATCGACGCGCAGGCCGTCTATGCCGTAGCGCTCCAGCCAGAACAGGGCGTTGGAGACCAGGAAATTGGTGACTTCGGTGCGGCCGTAATTGTAGATCAGCGTGCCCCAGTCGAGGTGCCGGCCCTGCTTCGGGTTCGCGTGTTCGTAGAGCGCGGTGCCGTCGAAATGGCCGAGCCCGTGCGGATCGTCCGGAAAATGTCCGGGTACCCAGTCGAGAATGACACCGAGCCCCTCGCCATGGCAGGCATCGACCAGCGCGGCAAAGTCGGCCGGTGAGCCGAACCGGCTGGTCGGCGCGAACAGCCCGGTCGGCTGATAGCCCCAGGAGCCGTCGAACGGGTGCTCGCTGACGGGCAGAAACTCGACGTGGGTAAAGCCCATGTCGCGGACGTAACCCGGCAATTGCTCGGCAAGCTCGCGATAGCTGAGCCAGCGGTTGCCCTCCTTGCGCCGCCATGAGCCGAGATGCACCTCGTAGATCGAGATCGGCGCCTGGCGGGCGTTGATGTTTGGCGGCGCCGGCCGGGGCTGCCGCACGGTGGCCATGTCGGTAACGATCGAGGCCGTTTTCGGCCGCAACTCGGCGGCGAAGGCCACGGGATCGGATTTCATCGGCAGATGCTGGCCGCGCGGACCGATGATGTCGAACTTGTAGTGATCGCCCGCCTTGGCCCGCGGGATGAACAATTCCCAATAGCCGCTGCCGCGCAGGCGCATCGGATGCCGCCGCGGATTCCAGTAGTTGAAATCGCCGACCACGCTGACCCGGCGTGCGTTCGGCGCCAGCACCACGAACGCGACGCCGCTGACGCCGTCGAGCGTCATCGGATGCGCCCCCAGCTTGTCGTAGATGCGCTGGTGCGTGCCTTCGCCCAGCAGGTAGAGGTCGTAGTCGGACAGCACCGGCGGGAAGCGATACGGGTCTTCCAGCTCAACCACGTTGTTGCCGAAGCGCGCGCGAAGCTGGTAGCGCTCGGTACCCTCCGGCGCCGCCCCGGCGAAGAGCCCGGCCTCGTGGATCCGCGTCAGCGTTGCCGCGTTGCCGTGCTCGCCGACTGCATCGACTTGCGTTGCCTCCGGCAGGAAGGCGCGCACGATGGTCTTGCCGCCCTCCCGGTGCGGCCCGAGATAATGGAAGGGATCGGCATGGCGGCCCTCGACGATGGCGTAGGCTTCGGGGGAAAGTTTTGTCATTCACTCATGGGCAGTTGCTATGCCAGCATACGGAGTATGGTGGCGAGGGGGAAGCGCAGCCGGTCAGTCCGGTGCACCGCCTCATAGAGAATCTCGTAAATTGCCTTCTCCAGTAGAAAGAAGTCGATCAAGCGCTGTGCGATCCAGGGATCGTCGGGCCACAGGCGCGCATCGGTCATCACCTCGCGGTAAGCGGCAAGGAAGGCTTCGGCGGACCGGTCGCGCCACTCGCCGAGCCGCAATGCCAGCCGGCCCTGATCGTCGGGGGCGACTTTCAGCGCGCGCTGCAGCGCGGCCTGGGCCGCAGCATCAATGGAATGGATCAGGCCTGCGACATCGCAGGCTGGCGGCATTTTGCGCCGGCGCTGCGCCAGCGGGCGGCCTGATTCGCCCTCGAAACCGATGATGAAGACGTCGTCCTTGACGATCAGTGCCCGGTGAAGTGCGAAATTGCCGTGTTGGCGGATGGCTGTGAGCGGGACGTCGCGCGGCAGCAGGCGTTTCAGCAGATCCGGCAGCGCCGCCTTCTGCTCCGCCAATTGATCGATCAGGGGCCGGTCGGCTTCCGTCCGATACAGTTTCAGAAGATCGAGCGCGCGATCAACGCCATCGAGGATTTCCTGACTCCAGCGCTGCCAATCCGCATCGCTGACCGGCTCGGGCATGAAGGCCGGCCCCGCTTTGTCCGTTGCCAGCGCCAGGTGAAGGTCCGCCAGCCGTCGTCCGATCTGGGCCATATGCGGCAGCGGCATCTGCTGCCCGCTCTCGCTGTCCTGCACGAAGCGTCGCTCCTCGACGAAGCGGTCGAGATAGCCGGCCGTCACGGTCCGGGCATCACCCTGGTTCTGCACCTGGGCATGCAGCGTTGCGATAGCGCATCGGCTGCCGTCGCGCTGGATCAGCTCGGCGCTCCCGAGCAAGGCAGGCGCGTTTGCAAAGCCGGCGACATCGGTCAGGAAGCGGCCCATCTCGATAGCCGGGTGGATGCCCGGCTCGAGCTTGCGGAACAGCTTGAAGACGAAGTTGTGGTCGACCAGCGCGGAATTGGCAGGGTACTCGCTCTCAAAGCCGCGCACGCGTGTAGGTTCGCGCACCATGCTGTCTTCGAACTTGCTGGTGGGACGGAATTCCAGCTTGATGCCCTGTTCGCTCTCGTCGACTGTGAGTCGTTCCCGCAAATTGCGCAACATGAGCCCGATGAAAATCGGCTCGCTCGCTACATCCAGCAGCGTGCCCTCGCGGGCGCCCTGGCGCACGGCGGCCAGAGCCCGTGGATTGTAGTGCTCGCGGTCGAAGCGAACCCATTCAATCTGCATCGGCAGCACGTAGCGTGCAGTCTGGCCATACTGCTTGGCCTCGAAGAAAGCGAGATAGGGGCGATTGTCGCCGATATCGCAGAAGGGAATAGCCGCGATCAGGACCGGATGAATCGCGCGGGGCGAGTGCTCAGGATACCAGTGCGTGCGCGCCAGATGTCCGGGCAGCACGTCTCGCTCGAACACGCCTCGCTCGCGCGCCAGCGACACCCAGGTCGAGCCGACAGGCACCACCAAAGTCTCGAATTCCGGCACCGGGCGGTGCTTCACCGGCTCCGACTTGTCGGGCGGCTGTAGCTGGAACCAGTAGAAGCCGTACGGTCCGAGCGTGATCATGTAGGGCAACTCGCCGATCGCAGGGAACCGCGAACGACCGAGCATCTCGAGCGGAATGCGACCCTTCCAGGCGGACAGGTCGAGCTCGGTCGCCTGCGCCGAGCGCGAGAGATTGGCGACGCACAGAATGACCTCGTCCTGGTACTGCCTGACGTATGCCAGCACCGACCGGTTTTCGGGACGGATGAATGTCATGCTGCCGCGGCCGAACGCGAGGATGGATTTACGGATCGCGATCAGTTTCTTGGTGGCGCTGAGCAGCGAGCCCAGGCTGCGCGACTGCGCCTCGACATTGACCGCCTCGTAGCCGTACACGGGGTCCATGATCATCGGCGCATAGAGGCGGGCGGGATCGGCGCGCGAGAAGCCGCCATTGCGGTCCGACGTCCATTGCATCGGCGTGCGCACGCCGTTGCGGTCGCCCAGATAAATGTTGTCGCCCATGCCGATCTCATCGCCGTAATAGACGATGGGAGTCCCCGGGAACGACATCAGAAGCGAATTCATCAGCTCGATCTTGCGCCGGTCGTTATCCATCAGCGGGGCAAGCCGGCGGCGGATACCGACGTTGATGCGCGCCCGGGGATCGCTGGCATAGGTCGACCACAGATAATCCCGCTCGACGTCGGTGACCATTTCCAGTGTCAGTTCGTCATGGTTGCGCAGGAACAACGCCCATTGGCAGTTCGCCGGAATATCCGGCGTCTGTCGCATGATGTCGGCGATGGGAAAGCGGTCTTCCTGCGCGATCGCCATGTAAATGCGCGGCATCAGCGGAAAGTGATAGGCCATGTGGCATTCGTCGCCGTGGCCGAAATATTCCTGCACGTCTTCCGGCCACTGATTGGCTTCCGCCAGCAGCACCTTGCCCCTGGCGTAGCTGTCGAGCTCGGCGCGGAATTTCTTGATGATCGCATGCGTCTCCGGCAGGTTCTCGTTGCTGGTGCCGTCGCGCTCACAGAGATAGGGGATCGCGTCGAGGCGAAACCCGTCGACACCGGTGTCGAGCCAGCGCTTCATCACCTGGATCAGCGCGCTGACAACACGCGGATTGTCGAAATTGAGATCCGGCTGGTGCGAGAAGAAGCGGTGCCAGTAGAACTGGCCTGCCTCGGTGTCCCAGGTCCAGTTCGACTTCTCGGTGTCGGTGAAGATGATCCGCGTGCCCGGATATTTCAGGTCGGTATCGCTCCACACATACCAGTTGCGCGCGCTGGATTTCCGTTCGCTGCGGCGAGCCCGCTTGAACCAGGGGTGCTGGTCGGAGGTGTGGTTGACGACCAGCTCGATGATGACCCGCAGGCCGCGCTTCTTTGCTTCCTGGATGAAGCGCCGGAAGTCCTTCATCGTCCCGAAGTCGGGATTGATGTCGCCGTAGTCGGCAATGTCGTAGCCGTCATCGCGGCCCGGGGAGGGGTAGAACGGCAGCAGCCACAGCGTGGTGACGCCGAGATCCTGCAGGTAGTCGAGCTTATCGGTCAGTCCCGCGAAATCGCCGATGCCGTCATTGTTGCTGTCGAAGAAGGCCTTGACGTGAAGCTGGTAGATGATCGCGTCCTTGTACCAGAGCTCGTCGACGGCGGTGTCTGGCACCCCTCTTGCATCCGGCTTCGCAGGGGGGACGGAAGGGCGGTCGACGGTGATCGACCGGAAGGCCTCGTCGGCGCGAAGGGTTACATCGGCCTGAGAGGCCTCGACGTGCTCGGCTTTTTTGTTCACGGTGATGCCATTGCCACAGAAAAGGGCCGCGCCCCAATCGAGCGGCCAAAAGGAGACCGACCTATAGAAAGCACCACGCCGGGTGATGGTTCCCACGGAACCGTTCCCGGCCGGCTGCGTTAATCTCCCCCTTGTCTCCCGCCGGTATTGGACAATTTCGCGACATTCAGCTCACAGTCGCGTGCAAATGACGTGCCGAATGAACCTTTTTGCCAAAGCCAAGGATCTTGGCATCCAGACAGAATTCATCGACGGTCATGGTCACCCTCATGTGACGGCGGCGGATGCCCTGAAGGTCGTCTTCGAAGCCCTCCCGCCGCAGGCCGCTCGCCGGCTGATTGACGGACCGGTTGTCGTTCGCCGGGGTCATCCCGCGCGGACTACGCTATTGCCGGGGGCGCGCTTTCCGGTGCGCTGGGAAATCGGCGGCACAAACAGTGTGATCGCGGGCGAGACACAGGGAGGTGCGATCGAATGGCCCGACCAGCTGGCAACCGGCGTCTGGCGCCTGCGACTGTCCGACGCGGCCGGCACGGCGGAGGAAGTCCCCCTCATCTCGGCGCCGGAACGTGCCTTTGGCGGCGATTTCGACCGCGCTTGGCTCCTCGCGGTACAGCTTTACGGTATCCGTTCGACTCGCAACTGGGGCATGGGCGATTTCACCGATCTCGCCGAGCTGATCGGGCTGGCGCATCGGCTGGGTGCCGATGGCGTGGGCCTCAATCCGCTGCATGCATTGTTTGACGACCGGCCTGGCGATTGCAGCCCGTATTCGCCGAACAGCCGGCTCTTCCTTAATGCGCTTTATATCGATGTGGACGCGGTCCCGGAATATTCTGCGGATGCAGTCGGTGCCGTTGCCAATACGACGCCGCGGCTGCGACAGAGCGAAACCGTCGATTACGTCGCCGTCGCCGCATTGAAATGGGCTGCGTTGCGCGCCGCCTTCAAGACATTCAAGGCGGAAGCGACCCCCGAGCGCCGTGTCGACTTCGAGAAATTCCGCGCCGAACGGGGTGCGTTGCTGTCGCACTTCGCCTGTTTCGAGGTGCTGCGCCACAAATTGAAGACGCCATGGTGGGAGTGGCCGAAGGAGTGGCGGGCGCCGGATGAAGCGGCCTGCGCAAAATTACGTGGGGGTGCGGATGCCGGCGAGATCGAATTCGTCGAGTTCGTCCAGTGGAATGCCGACCGCCAGCTTGCCGCCTGCAAGGCACGCGCTGACGAACTCGGGATGAAGGTCGGCCTCTACCTCGACGTTGCCGTCGGCGTGCAATCCGACGGCTTCGATGCCTGGAACGAGCAGGGCGCTATTTCGCGGCTGCTTGGGGTCGGCGCGCCGCCCGATCCCCTTGCCCCTGCCGGACAGGACTGGGGCCTCGCCGGATACAACGCCATCGGCCTCGAGCAGCGCTCGTTCGAGCCGTTCCGGCAGATGTTGCAGGCTTCGATGCGCCATGCCGGCGCGATCCGGCTCGACCATGTGATGGCGCTGAAGCGGCTCTATCTGGTGCCGCGCGGCTTCGGCCCGCGTGACGGCGTGTATGTGCCGATGCCGTTCGAGGCCATGCTGGCCCTTACCGCCCTGGAGAGTGAGGCGCATCGCTGCGTGGTGATCGGTGAAGATCTCGGCACCGTGCCGGAAGGTTTTCGCGACCGCACCCGCGACTGGGGCATATGGTCCTATCTGGTGATGATGTTCGAGCGCGGCGAAGGCGGAGCGTTCCACGGCATCGATCATTATCAGCCGGCTGCGCTCGTCACCTTCAACACGCACGACCTTGCGACCTATGCCGGCTGGCGTCACTTCAACGATCTGAAGCAGAAGCGAGCGCTCGGCTTCGATCCGGGCGAGACCGACGACGAGCGCTGGCATGCGCTGGCCATGCTCGATCAGGTCCTGGCCCAGCATGGCATCCATGACAATGGTTTGAGTGCCATCGCCGAGTTCCTGGCGCGCACGAAATCGCGCCTGATGGCGATCGCGCTGGAGGATCTATTGGGACTTAAGGAACAGCCGAACATCCCCGGCACCATCGACGAGCATCCGAACTGGCGCCGCCGCATGCCGCTTTGCATCGACGAAATTGAATCGGCCATTGATGTGGCGGGGTTGAAGGCGGCGACGCGCGAACGTGCGCGCGTAAGGAGCTAGCGGGTATAGTAGCGGTGAACCGGGTTGCCCTGCAAAATCGAAGACTATGGCCTGATCGGCGACTGTGAGACGGCCGCCCTCGTCGGCTGCGATGGCTCGATCGACTGGCTTTGCTGGCCGGCCTTCGATTCCGATGCGTGCTTTGCCGCTTTGCTCGGCGACCGCAGGAATGGTCGCTGGCTGATCGCCCCTCGCAGCGAGATCAGTCGCTCCACGCGCCGCTATTGGGACAACACGCTGATCCTGGAGACGCGCTTTGAGACGGCCGAGGGCGCCATCGACATCATCGATTTCATGCCGCCGCGCGGCAAGATATCTGACATGGTGCGGCTGGTGCGCGGCGTGCGCGGACGCGTGAAGATGCGGATGGAACTGATTCTTCGCTTCGGCTTCGGCAGCGACATACCCTGGGTGAGAAAGAGCGACGACGGTTCGGCACGGCTGGCGATTTGCGGGCAGGACATGGCCGTGCTGCGAACACCGGTGCAAACACACGGCGAGGATCTGACCACCGTTGCCGATTTTGAAGTGGGCGAGGGCGAGACCCTGCCGTTCGTATTGACCTATGGCCCGTCGCATCTCCCCGTGCCCGGACCGATCGACCCCAATAAGGCACTGAAGGAGACCGAGGCTTTTTGGGCTGGCTGGTCGGGCCGCTGTACCTACAAAGGCGACCATCGCCGGCTCGTGATGCGTTCGCTGATCACATTGAAGGCGCTGACATTCGCGCCGACCGGCGGCATCGTTGCCGCGCCAACCACGTCATTGCCGGAAAAGCTTGGAGGGAGCCGGAACTGGGACTACCGCTTCTGCTGGCTGCGCGATGCCACGTTCACGCTGCTGGCGCTGATGAACTCCGGATATACCGAGGAAGCGCTGGCTTGGCACAACTGGCTGCTGCGCGCGGTCGCAGGTTCGCCGTTCTTGATGCAGATCATGTATGGCATCTGGGGGCAGCGGCGCCTGCTGGAATGGGAGGCGGACTGGCTCGAGGGCTACGAGGGCGCCAAGCCTGTCCGCCTCGGCAACGCCGCGCACGCGCAGCTTCAACTCGATGTCTACGGCGAACTGATCGACGCGCTACACCAAGCCCGGATGGCAAAGCTCAAGCTCCTTGACGAGAGCTGGTCGCTGGAATGCGGTGTGCTGGAACACCTCGCCGGGATCTGGAACCAGCCGGATAACGGCATCTGGGAGCGCCGCGGCGAGGGCAAGCACTATGTCCTGTCCAAGGTGATGACCTGGGTCGCCTTCGATCGCGGCATCAAGAGCGCCAAGAAGTTCGGTTTCAAGGCGCCGCTGGACAAATGGCAAGCCCTGCGCGAGATCATCCACGAGGATGTCTGCGACAAGGGCTTTGACCGCGAGCTCAATAGCTTTGTCGAATCCTACGGCTCGAGAATGCTCGATGCCAGCCTCCTGCTGCTGCCTTCGGTCGGCTTCCTGCCGCCGGATGATCCGCGCGTCCGAGGTACCATCGAGGCGATCGAACGGCATCTGATGCGGGACGGTTTTGTGCTGCGCCACGATCCGCGCGAAGTGATCGACGAGCAGCAGCCGATCGAGGGCGCGTTCCTTGCCTGCACATTGTGGCTAGCCGATGCCCATGTCCTGGCCGGCGACACCGCCGTCGCGCAAGTCCTGTTTGACCGGGTGGCGGGGGTTGCCAACGATCTCGGCCTTCTCGCCGAAGAATACGATACGCAAGCGCAGCGGCAGACCGGCAACTTTCCGCAGGCCTTGACCCATATCGCCCTGATCAACACCGCGCATAATCTCAGTGACGCCAAGCACGCCGCCGAAAAGCCTGCCGTGCAGAGGTCGATGTGAGATAGCCGCACAAGGCGATGGTCCCGGCCAAGCAAGGCACGAGCAGGGACGGCTGCTGTAGTGCAGGCAGGACTGCGACCAGCCAAAATCATGTCGATCGCCTTCGCAAACCCTTCGTCTTCATTCGAAGCCGTCACATGCGTCGCGCGATGCTTGACGTCGTCCGTTGCATTGCCCATCGCAAACGAGACTCCGCTCCGCGCGAACATCGGCAGGTCATTTTGCATGTCGCCGATCGTCGCAACGTCGGTGAGGGGGATAGCGAGCCGTGCCGCGATTGCGGTTACGAATGTCCCCTTGTCATGGCCGGGCGGCGTGACGTCCAGATAGTAGGTCTGCGACCGGACAGCCGTGGCCTCCTTGCCAACCGCCTGCTGCATTGCAGTTTCGCAGCGGATCAGCAAATCGGGATCGGAGCTTGCGCCGACGATCTTGCAGGCGCTCCCGAGATAAGGTGCAAAGCTGTCGACGATGACGGGGTCATGCTTGATCGCCTTTTGTTCATGGCCGACATATTCGCCGTCGGGATTGCGTGTCAGCCACCGGTCGCTGGTGAACAGCCAGATGTCGACGCCGAACTGTTCGAGCAGATCGATCGCGCGCCGGGCGCTGTTCGGGGTGAGGAAATGCTGCTCGATCGGCCGCAATTGCGGGTCGACGATCGAACTGCCGTTGAACGAGCCGAACGGCACCGTCAGCGCCAGTGGCTTGATCAGGAAATCCATGCCGACCGTGGGACGGCTGGAAACGATGGTGAAATTAATGCCTGCCGCGTGCAGATTCCCGACCGCGGCCTTGGCGGCGTCGGTCAGACGTTTGTCCTTGGTGACGAGCGTGCCGTCGACGTCGGAAACGACGAGTCTTGCGCGGGTCATGCGGGGTCGAGCTTCAGTTTGCCGATGATCTCGTCGACAATGTCATTCACCGGGCCGTCAATGGAGACTGTGACCGCGCCCTCGTCGGGTGCGGGAGGCTCCAGCGTCCTGAATTGGCTGTCGAGCAGGTCTGCCGGCATGAAATGCCCCTTGCGGGCGGCGAGCCGCTTTGCGATCAACGCTTGCGACCCCTCGAGGAAGACGATGCGGACGTCGTTGCGGCCATGTACCAGCACCTCGCGATAGGCGCGCTTCAGCGCCGAGCAGGCGAATACTGTAGGCTGGTCCTTGCCGCACAGCCGGTCGATCTCGTCGGCAATCGCCTTCAGCCACGGCCAGCGATCCTCGTCGGTGAGCGGCTGGCCGGCGCTCATTTTTGCCACGTTGCTCGCGGGATGAAACTTGTCGCCGTCCTCACAGCGCCAGCCAATGCGTTCGGCGAGCGCCTCCGCGATCGTGCTCTTGCCCGAGCCGGACACGCCCATCAGGACCAGCGCGCAGGGCGGGGGCTCAGCCACGAAAATCCTCCGG
>JAEZEU010000583.1 GCA_023432885.1 Pseudomonadota bacterium
TGCGGCGAATTCAAGGGAGATTGGGCCCTTGTTTCACGCTCTCCTGGTGCGAGCCGGGTGAGGGGCCTCCTCCTCGGATAGCGATCCCTCATCCCCGGCCGCCAGGAGCGCAAGCGCGCTCCGGAGCGCGCCGCCTTATCCACGAGAGGAGAAGGAGAACGGCTCACGCCGCGGCGTTCGGGAAGCTGTAGGTCTTGAACTGGTCGCGCAGCGCGGTCTTGAGGATCTTGCCAGTCGCCGTGTGCGGGATGCCTTCGACGAACACCACGTCATCGGGCATCCACCATTTGGCAATCTTGCCGTCCATGAACTTCAGGATGTCCTCGCGAGTAGCCGATGCGCCCGGCTTGAGCTGCACGATCAACAGCGGCCGCTCGTCCCATTTGGGATGGTGGACGCCGATCACGGCGGCTTCCGCCACGGCCGGATGGCCGACCGCAAGGTTCTCCAGATCGATCGACGAAATCCATTCGCCGCCCGACTTGATCACGTCCTTGGAGCGGTCGGTGATGCGCATGTAGCCGTGCGGGTCGATGGTGGCGACGTCGCCGGTGTCGAAATAGCCCTGCTCATCGAGAATGTTGGTGTCGACCTTGAAATAGGCCTTTGCCACCGCGGGGCCCGAGACCTTGAGCCGGCCGAAAGTCTTGCCGTCCCACGGCAGCTCCTTGCCGGCGTCGTCGGTGATCTTCATCTGCACGCCGTAGGGCGGAAAGCCCTGGGTCTGCAGCACGTCGAGCTGCGCATCGCCGGTCAGTTCGTTGAACGGCGGCTTGAGCGCCGCCAGCGTACCGAGCGGGCTCATCTCCGTCATGCCCCAGGCATGGCGCACGGTCACGCCCATATCGACGAAGGCCTTGATCATGGAGCGCGGCATTGCCGAGCCGCCGCAGACGACGAATTCGAGATGCGGCAGTTTCAGATTGTTCGCCGCCATGTGCTGCAGCAGCATCAGCCAAACGGTAGGCACGCCCGCGGTGTGGGTCACCTTTTCGGTGCTCAGCAGCTCATAGACCGATGCGCCGTCGAGCTTCATGCCGGGCATCACCAGCTTGGTGCCCATGGCGGGTGCCGAGAATGCGATGCCCCAGCTGTTGGCGTGGAACAACGGCACGACCGGCAGCATTACATCGCTCGCGGACGTGCCGAGCGCGTCCTTGGAGTTGGCCATGAAGGAGTGAAGGACGTTGGAGCGGTGCGAGTAGAGCACGCCCTTCGGATCGCCCGTGGTGCCCGAGGTGTAGCACATGGCGGCGGCGGTGTTCTCGTCGAAGTCCTGCCAGGTGAACTTGCCGTCGGCCTGCGCAAGCCATTCCTCATAGGCCACCGCGTTCTTCAGGGTGGTCTGCGGCATGTGCGCCTTGTCGGTCAGCACGATGTAGCGCTCGACACTGGGCAGCTTGTCGGCGAGCTTCTCCAGGATCGGTACGAAGGTGATGTCGGTTATCACCACGCGGTCCTCGGCGTGGTTAATGATCCAGGCGATCTGTTCGGGGAACAGGCGCGGATTGACGGTGTGGCAGATCGCGCCGAGGCCCATGATGCCGTACCAGCATTCGAGATGGCGCCCTGTGTTCCAGGCAATGGTGGCGACGCGGTCGCCGAGCTTGATGCCGCCGCGCTGCAGCATCTGCGAAACCTTCAGCGCCCGCTGGTGGATTTCGGCGTAGGTGGTGCGGACGATGGGGCCTTCGACCGAGCGGGTGACGACCTCCTGCGTTCCATGATACCTGGCCGCGTGCTCGATAATCCGGTGGCACAACAACGGCCAATCCTGCATCAGACCACGCATTCGAACGTCCCTCCTGATCGTTATGGTATTCCGCGCTTTCGCCCCAAAGTACGGGCGAATTACCGGTAAGGTTTGGAATTGTCATGAACTTTAGCGCGGAGAAATCAAGCCGGAAAATGGATATTGGCGCCCTTGACCGGCGCATGGCGGCAATGGTTACCGCTGCCGCGTTTTTGTTCTGGACAGCGGTCGCCCCCGCCATGGCGCGCGAGACAAGGCTCGCCCCGCCATTGGAGCTAATCGGCAAGAAGCAGCCGAAGGCCCGCAGCAACCTCCGCCATGCTGCGATCCCGCTACCGCGCCCGCGGCCGCCTGAAGCGCCGAAATTGGAGGAATCCTCCGAAAAGCCCGAGACCGAGAAGAGGGCCGAACCGGCAGTGCCGCAGCCCTCGGCCTGCCGAGTGGCCCTGACCGAGGAGATTGCGATCGCCCCCAGCATCCCCGACATCAAGGGGCCCGGCGGTTGCGGCGGCGAGGACCTGGTGCGGCTGGAGGCCATCGTGTTGCCGGACAAACGCAGGGTCCCGGTAAAGCCGGCGGCGATCCTCCGCTGCAAGATGGCCACTGCCATCGCCGATTGGATGCGTACCGACATCGTTCCAATCGCCGCCCAACTCGGCAGCCAGCTGAGCGACCTCGACAATTTCGATTCTTTCGAATGCCGTGGCCGCAACCGCGTCGCCGGCGCCCAGCTCTCCGAGCACGGCCGTGCCAACGCGCTTGATGTGCGCGCCTTCAGGC
>JAEZEU010000007.1 GCA_023432885.1 Pseudomonadota bacterium
GCGGCGGCCAGATGCCGATCAGCAACGAGGCCGCGATCGGTGCCCCGGGCGGCCGCGCCCCCGGCGAGCCGCTTGATCTCGGCAGCGTGAGCCCGCGCGCGCCCGGCGGGGGCGTGGTGGCTCCGGCGCAGGGCCCCACCGCTTCGCTTACGACGCTGCCTCCCTCGGCGACGCCGCGCGACGAGTTCGACCTCGGCATCGGCTACATGCAACGCAAGGACTATGCGCTGGCCGAAGAAACCTTGAAGAACTTCGCGCAGAAATTTCCGAAGGACCCGCTGGTTGCGGATTCGAAATACTGGCTCGGCGAAAGCTATTTCCAGCGCCAGCAATATCGCGAAGCCGCGCAGGCCTTCCTAGGCGTGACTAGCGATTACGAAAAATCCGCCAAGGCTCCGGACGCGATGCTGCGGCTCGGCCAGTCGCTGGCGGCGTTGAAGGAGAAGGAGGCGGCCTGCGCCGCCTTCGGTGCGGTCACGCAGAAATATCCGCGCGCATCCGCCGGAGTAAAGGCGGCCGTGGACCGTGAGCAGAAGCGGGTAAAGTGCTAAGCAGTCGATGACGGGCCCACGGGCCCTCATCGATGGCGGGGCCATGACCGGCGAAGACTCTCCCATCTCGGCAGCGCAAGCGCGAGCGATCTTCGCGCCCTGGAAAGGCCTGCCCGCGGTGGTGCTCGCGGTGTCCGGCGGCCCTGACTCAGTCGCGCTGATGTGGCTTGCGGCGCGCTGGCGGCGCGCTCTGAAGCGCGGGCCTCGACTGATTGCCGTCACGGTCGACCACGGCCTGCGGAAAGAGGCCGCGCGCGAGGCGCGCGAGGTCAAGCGTCTTGCACGCACGTTGGGAATCGAGCACCGCACATTGCGCTGGCAAGGGACCAAGCCGGAAACCGGGGTGCAGGCAGCGGCGCGCGAGGCGCGCTACCGGTTGCTGGCGAAAGCCGCGCGAAGCAGCGGCGCCATGCATGTCGCCACCGCGCACACGCGGGACGATCAGGCCGAGACGTTGCTGATGCGCCTGCTGCGCGGTAGCGGTATTTCCGGACTCGCGTCCATGGCGGCCGAGACGGAACGAGAGGGCGTGCGGCTGATGCGGCCGCTGCTGGAAACCTCCAAGGCGGAGCTGGTCGCAACGCTTGAAGCGGCCGGCATCGATTTTGTCGACGATCCCAGCAATCGCAATCCGGCCTTCACCCGTTCTCGGCTGCGCGCACTGATGCCTGTCCTTGCGGAGGAGGGAGCCGATGCGCGAACCCTGGCACGGCTCGCCTTGCGGCTTGCGCGCGCCAATGCCGCCGTGGAGGTGCTGGCCGACGGGGCCGAGCGCTACCTCGCTCTGACCGACCGCGATGCCGCGATTGGCGGCCATGATGCGCGCGCATTTGTGGCTCTGCCGGAGGAGATCCGGCTGCGGCTGCTCAAGCGCGCGATCGATCGGTGCGGCCATGAAGGTCCGGCGGAACTCGGAAAGGTCGAGGCGCTGCTGGCGGCCATCGATCGTGCCGTCGCGGAGGGGCAGACACGGCTGAAGCAGACGCTGGCCGGGGCGGCAATCAGCCTTTCAAAGGGGCGAATCCTCGTCCAGCCGGCGCCGCCCCGCCGCCGCCGAAAAGCGTAAACTTCCGGCATTGTTGCGGTTCATCCCGGAGACGCTTAACCACCCCCCGAAAACAGCGGGCTTATCGCCATTATTTCAGCGGGAATCGGGCTAGGATGCGTTAAATAGTCCGGTCCCGTTCCCTTGGCATCGAGGGAGCCGGCACCTAAATTGTAGCGCAGTCGAGCGGGGAATCCCTCGTGGCTACCGGGGTTTACTGCCAAGGATGTTGGGCCGCGATCCGCGCGACCACGAAGGAAAGTCCATGAACGCCAATCTGCGCAACTTCGCCCTCTGGGTCATCATTGTCCTATTGCTGCTGGCGTTGTTCACGCTTTTCCAGAACCCGGGTCAGCGTGCCTCGACGCAGGATATTCCGTTCTCGCAGCTGCTCAGCGAAGTCGACCAGAATCATGTCCGCGATGTCGTGATCCAGGGCCAGGAAATTCACGGCACGTTCACCAATGGCACGAGCTTCCAGACCTACGCGCCGAACGACCCGACGCTGGTCAAGCGTCTCTATGACAGCAAGGTCTCGATCACCGCGAAGCCGCCCGGCGACAACGTGCCGTGGTTCGTTTCGCTGCTCGTCTCCTGGCTGCCTTTCATCGCGCTGATCGGCGTCTGGATATTCCTGTCGCGGCAGATGCAGGGCGGCGCCGGCAAGGCGATGGGCTTTGGCAAGTCGCGCGCCAAGATGCTGACCGAGGCCCATGGGCGCGTCACCTTCGAGGACGTCGCCGGCGTCGACGAGGCCAAGCAGGACCTGCAGGAGATCGTCGAGTTCTTGCGCGATCCCGGCAAATTCCAGCGGCTGGGCGGACGGATTCCGCGCGGCGTGCTGCTGGTCGGACCGCCCGGCACCGGCAAGACGCTGATTGCCCGTGCGGTCGCGGGCGAAGCCAACGTGCCCTTCTTCACCATCTCCGGTTCCGATTTCGTCGAGATGTTCGTCGGTGTCGGAGCATCGCGCGTCCGCGACATGTTCGAGCAAGCCAAGAAGAATGCGCCCTGCATCATCTTCATCGACGAAATCGACGCGGTCGGCCGGCATCGCGGCGCCGGTCTCGGCGGCGGCAATGACGAGCGCGAGCAGACGCTCAACCAGTTGCTGGTCGAGATGGATGGCTTCGAGGCCAATGAAGGCGTGATCCTGATCGCCGCAACCAACCGGCCCGACGTGCTCGATCCCGCGCTCTTGCGCCCCGGCCGTTTCGACCGCCAGGTGGTGGTGCCGAATCCGGATGTCGGCGGCCGTGAACAGATCCTGAAGGTTCATGTCCGCAAGGTGCCGCTGGCGCCCGACGTCAACCTGAAGATCATCGCCCGCGGCACGCCCGGCTTCTCCGGCGCCGACCTGATGAACCTCGTCAACGAGGCTGCGCTGACGGCAGCTCGCCGCAACAAGCGCATGGTGACCCAGGCCGAGTTTGAGGAAGCCAAGGACAAGGTCATGATGGGCGCCGAACGCAAGTCGCTGGTCATGAGCGAGGAAGAGAAGATGCTGACTGCCTATCACGAGGCAGGTCATGCCATCGTCGGCCTCAACGTGCCCGCCGGCATTCCCGTGCACAAGGCCACCATCATTCCGCGCGGCCGCGCCATGGGCATGGTGAAATTCCTGCCCGAGGGCGACCGCTACTCGATGAAGTACAAGGAGTTCACCTCGCAGCTCGCGGTAGCCATGGGCGGCCGCGTCGCGGAGGAGATCACCTTCGGCAAGGACAACATCACCTCCGGCGCCTCCAGCGACATCCAGCAGGCGACCAAGATGGCGAAAGCCATGGTGACGCAGTTCGGCTACTCGGACGAGCTCGGCACGGTGGCCTATGGCGACAACCAGGAAGAGGTTTTCCTCGGCATGTCGATGGGCCGCCAGCAGAACGTTTCGGAAGCGACCGCGCAGAAGATCGACGCCGAAGTGCGGCGCCTGGTCGACGAGGGCTATGAGACGGCGCGCCGCATCCTGACCGAGAAGAAAAAGGAGTTTGAGACGCTGGCGCAGGCGCTGCTCGAATATGAGACGCTGACCGGCGAGGAGATCACCGACGTCATCAACGGCAAGAAACCGAACCGCGAGTCCGTGCTCGAGCCGACCGGCCCGCGCACCTCTGCGGTGCCGCCCGCCGGCAAGCCGCGCCCGCGTCCCGATCCCGATGCCGGCCTGGAGCCGCAGCCTCAGGCGTGATGGCCCGAAGCCGATCCTGATACGAAGCCCGGCCTTTGCGCCGGGCTTTTCGCTTGGTGTTTGCGAGGGGGCCGCGTCCGGAATGACGGACCAAGATTCCAACCCTTAACAAATCTTCAACGCAGTCCGGCCTATTGCTTGAGGACGCGCGCTCGTTCGGGCTGCGCGAAGGACACGCGCATGGCCACAGCAACGCCCGCCTTGATCACGCCTTCCGACCGCAGCACGATTCCGCCGGCGCTGTTCAATACCTGCTTCGTGCTGTTCACCATCAACGCCGTGTACTTCCCGATCGCGTGGTTCTCGCATTGGTGGATCTACGATCCCGCGGGTCTTGGCATTCCCACCGACTTCGTCAACGTCTGGGCCGCCGGCAAGCTGGTGCTCGATGGCACACCTGCGCTCGCCTACGACTGGGACATCCAGAAGAAGGTCGAGGTCGCTCTGTTGGGTATGGATTTTGCCGGCTATTTCGCCTGGCACTATCCGCCGCCATTCCTGTTCGTGGCGTCTTTCCTTGCGCAGTTTCCCTATGCCGTCGCCTTCGCCGGCTGGATGGCGATCAGCATGGTGCCGTACGCCGCCGTAGTCAGGAGCATTGTCGGGCGTCCGTTCGGGTTTGTCCTTGCGATCGCCTTTCCGATGGTGTTCAGCAACACGCTGGTCGGGCAGAACGGCTTTCTCACCGCGGCATTGATCGGCGGCACGCTGTATTTCATGCCGGTGCGCCCGGTCTTTTCAGGCATTTGCCTGGGGTTGCTCAGTTACAAGCCGCAATACGGCCTGCTGTTTCCGCTGGTGCTGATCGCAGCCGGGCAATGGCGCGTGTTCACGTCGGCTGCGGTGACCGTGGTGACGCTCGCTTTCGTTTCCTGGCTCGCGTTCGGCACCGAGGCGTGGAAGGCGTTCTTCCATTGGCTGCCGATGTTCTCGCAGTCATTTCTCAGTGAGGGCAAAGCGACCTGGTGGAAGCTGCAATCGCTCTATTCGCTGGTCCGCTTCCTCGGGGGGCCGGAAGGGTTTGCGTGGGCGCTGCATTGGGTGTTCACCGCGTCGGTTGCAACCGTGCTCGTGCTGATGTGGCGTAGCCGCGTGCCCTATACGCTCAAGGCCGCAGCGCTTGCCGCCGGCACGCTGCTGACCACGCCCTATCTCTTCATGTACGACATGGTCGTGCTGGCCATTCCCGTCGCCTTCCTGGTGCGGATCGGGCTCGCTAGCGGTTTCCGCCCCTACGAGATGCCGGCACTTGCCGTCGCCCTGGCGCTGTTCTTCTGCTTCATCTTCCTGGGCTATCCCATGGGTCTCGGCATCACCCTGATCGTGGCGGCCCTTGTGCTTCGCCGCGCCGGGCAATGGTGGCGGCGGGAGCCGGCACCGGCGCTCGCCCCGGCCTGAGGGGCCGTCCCTCTCGCGCTCCCAGCCAACTGCCCGCCAAACGGTCGTTCCAGCGCACGAAATCGTCTTGCCAGATCGCCTGAATAGGTGTTCAGTTCTTGATGGCGATTGGTGTTCAATCGCGCAAGAATCAGCGTGCGGCGTTCCGTCCGGGGCCGGCGCGCCGGGACGGGAAGCGCGCCATGGTCTATAGGCGGACCCATCAGGTAGTGAAGCGACTGGCCGCGCGTCGCAGCGCCATCCTTGCGGCCGCGCGGGACGCGGCAGCCGAGGGCGGCATGACGGCGGTGCAGATCGCGCCGGTTGCGGTCCGCGCCAATGTCGCGGCTGGCACCGTCTATCGCTACTTTCCCTCCAAGGCCGATCTGATCTCGGAATTGATCGCCGACGTTTCCCGCGACGAACTCGCGGCGATCCGCCGTGCCGCGGATGCGGCGCCCGGACCGTCATCGGCGCTGGCTGCCGCCGTCACCACGGTCGCCGTGCATGTGCTGTCGCAGCGCAAGCTTGCCTGGGGAATACTCGCCGAGCCCGTCGATGTCGACGTTACCGCATCGCGGCTGGCAAGCCGCCGCGAGATCGCCGGCGAGATCGCAAGCCGAATCGATGCGGCGGTGCGCGCCGGCCATTTGCCCGCGCAGGACACTGCGCTTGCCGCCACGGCGCTGCTGGGCGCGCTGCATGAGGCCCTGGTCGGGCCGCTGGCGCCCGAAAATCTCGACGATCCCGCCAAGCTGCGCGAAGCTGTGCAGACAGTGACGCTGCTCGCGCTGCGCGCCGTCGGCGTGATGGATGCGCGGGCGCGGGGCTTGGTGGTGCAGGCGGCCGTGTTGCCGGTCAAGACGCTGGTGGGGGCTTAGATCACGACCCGACCCGGGCTGCGCTAGCGCAAAGCGCGCACGGGTTTGGCGACACTCATCGTCTTCTAGGACTTACGGCCATCCGGTCCCGCGACAGTGGCAATGCGCAGCATGTTCGTGGTGCCGGCCGTCCGTAGCGGCACGCCGGCGACAATGATGACGCGCTGGCCGGCATTGGCAAAGCCGTCCCGGAAGGCGATGGTGCCGGCACGATCGACCATGTCGTCCTGGTCATGCGCATCTTCAGCCACAACGCAATGCACGCCCCAGACCAGCGACAATTTTCGGCCCGTCACCATCTTCGGCGTGATTGCCACCACCGGCGGCTTTGGACGCTCGCGCGCCACGCGGATCGCGGTCGAGCCTGAATCGGTCCAGCAGATGATGGCGGAAAGCTCCAGGGTCTCGGCGATCTGGCGCGCGGCATCGGCGATGGCGTCGCCCACGGTCTGCTCCGGCTCCATCCGCTGCGCGGAGAGAACCGCGCGATAATTCGGATCGCGCTCCACCTCCTCGCCGATGCGGTTCATGGTGGAGACCGCCTCGACCGGGAATTTGCCGGCCGCCGATTCCGCCGACAGCATGATGGCGTCTGCGCCCTCATAGACGGCCGTCGCAACGTCGGACACTTCTGCGCGTGTCGGCACCGGGGCCTGGATCATCGACTCCAGCATCTGCGTGGCCACTACCACCGGCTTGCCGGCTCTACGCGCCATCCGGGTCATCTGCTTCTGCAGGCTCGGCACGCGCTCCAGCGGCAATTCCACGCCGAGATCGCCGCGCGCCACCATCAGTGCATCGGAGGCATCGATAATGTCCGCAAGCCGATCGATCGCCTGCGGCTTCTCGATCTTGGCCATCACGGAAGCGCGGCCGCGGATCATGCGCTTGGCTTCCTTGACGTCCTCGGCGCGCTGCACGAAGGACAGGGCGATCCAGTCGATGCCGGTCGTCACCGCGGCCTCGAGATCCTCGCGGTCCTTCTGCGTCATCGCCGAGACCGGCAGGTCGGTGTCGGGCAGGCTGACGCCCTTGCGGTCCGACATCTTGCCCCCGATCACCACGCGCGTCACCGCGCGCTCGGGCGAGGTTTCTTCCGCGATCAGCCGCACCTTGCCGTCGTCGAGCAGCAGCGTGTGGCCGGGGCGAAGTGCTGCGAGGATTTCCGGATGCGGCAGGTGCACGCGGTTCTTGTCGCCGGGCGTCTTGTCGGAGTCGAGTATGAAGCTCTGTCCGTTGTTGAGCTGCACGGCGCCGCCTTCGAACTGGCCAAGCCGCAGTTTCGGGCCCTGCAGATCAACGAGAATGCCGATCGGGCGGCCGTAACTACTCTCGACATTGCGGATGGTCTTGACCATCTCGCGCATCTTGTCGTGCGGGGTGTGGCTCATGTTGATGCGAAACACATCGGCCCCGGCCTCGAACAGCTTGCGGATCATCGCGCTGTCGGAAGAGGCTGGGCCAAGCGTTGCGAGGATTTTGATCCGGCGCAGACGCCTCATTGCTTGCTTCCTGGCGGAAGCGGCAGACCCGGCGCGCCGGCGGGGGGATTGGGCAGTCCCGGCAGGCCCGGCCCGCCGGGTCCGACGGTCCCCGGAATGCCCGGCACGCGCTGCGACGGCTGCTCGTTGGCTTCCGTCAACTGTACCGTCCAGGAACGCTGCTCGCCGGTATCGACCTCGAAGAAGCCAGTGCGGTCGAAACCGCGCGCCAGGCAATTCTCGGTGCCCTTGATGGTGAATTCCTTGTCGCGCGAGCACATGAACGCCTGTCCCGACCATTCGCCGCCGCGATCGTAATCGAGCGCATAAATGTAATAGAACCGCGCGACCAGATTGCCCCGCAGCAGCGTTTCGCAACTGCGCGACGACACGTTCCACCAGCCCTCGGTGGTCCAGCCGTCGGCATCCTTGTAACCGAGCGCGATACCGACCCGGCTGGAGGTGTTGTTGCAGAGACGAAAGTCTGCGGCCGCAGGATTGTTCCCCAGGCATACGATCCCCAGCGCCAGCGACAGGCTGGCGGCTAGACGGGTCAGATGGCGATTAGGGCGCGTGAACTCGCGGGGGATCATGTAGCGAAGCTATATTAATTCATTGACGATTTCGCGTGCGTGGCTGGAACTGTCAACGCTGGTATTCCCACATGGCGGGAAATTTGGGCCGTCGGGGCGGTGTTTTGCCCTGCGATATGGCAAAATATGTGACAATTGCTTATTTCGAATGAACCCGGGAATACGAGGGATACGGCCATGGCGATCGACGAAAAGACCCGCACGGAGCTCGAGGCTGCGGTATTCCGCCGCCTGGTCGAGCATCTACGCGGCCGCACCGACGTCCAGAACATCGAACTGATGAATCTGGCGGGATTCTGCCGCAACTGCCTGTCGAACTGGATGAAGGACGCTGCCGACGCCAAGGGCGTTGCCCTCTCGAAGGATGAGAGCCGCGAGGCCGTCTATGGAATGCCCTATGAGGAATGGAAGGCCAAATACCAGGGGGCCGCCACGTCCGAGCAGTTGGAGGCCATGAAGAAGGTCCATCCGCACGGGCACTAGGTGGTGTGGACTCTAAGGATTCCCTTTTGAGGGCAAATCAGATTCAAGGCTTCTTTTTGGGAGGCGGCCTTGGGTGTGATGGATCGTTTGGTGTTGAGCGACGCGGCCTGGGAGCGGATGGCC
>JAEZEU010000149.1 GCA_023432885.1 Pseudomonadota bacterium
GGATAGGACTGCAGCTCCTCGTTGAAGATGTAGTGCTGCACCGAGCTCCAGCCCGTGCCGCCGTATTCCTTCGGCCAGTGCGAGACGCCCCAGCCCTTCTTGTTGAGGATCCGCCACCAGGTGATCATCTCGTCCTTGGAGAGATGACGGCCCTCGACCATCTTCCGGCGGGTCTCCGGCGGAACGTTCTCCTTGAGGAACTGCCGCACTTCCTCGCGGAATGCCATTTCTTCCTTGGTAAAAGCGAGATCCATCGGATCCTCCTTTGTAATTAGGTTCCAGTACGTATCGGCAACGGAAGCGCGCCCCCATGGGGAGAGGGTTGGGGTGAGGGGGTACGGTCTAACGATGGAGCAAGACCCCTCACCCGGATCGCTGCGCGATCCGACCTCTCCCCATGGGAGAGGTGAAGCTGCGTCCGCGGTGACGTCACGAACGACCTCCTGCAGAAACCTGTTTCTGGGCGGCCGCCTCCGGCTGAACCTGTCGCAACTCATGGCGCGACAGCTTGCCGACCGGCGTGCGCGGCAATTCCTTGACGAACTCGACGGCCGCCGGCAGCTCGTGCTTGCCGAGCTTGCCGGTGAGGAACTCGCGCAGTTCGTCGATTGTGAACGGCGCCGCACCCGCCCGCAGCGTGATGAACGCTTTGGCCGCCTCGCCGCGGTAATCGTCGGGAATGCCGATCACGATCACTTCCTGCACGGACGGATGCGTATAGATCGCCTGCTCGATCATCTGCGGATAGACATTGAAGCCGCCGGAGATGATCATGTCCTTCTTGCGGTCGACCAGGAAGAAGTAGCCGTCGGCATCCATATAGCCGATGTCGCCGGTGAGGAAGCGGTCGCCGACAAAGGACTCCGCCGTTTCCTTCGGCTTGTTCCAGTAACCCTTGGTGACGTTCGGTCCCCTGATGCGGATTTCGCCGACCTCGCCGACGGGCAAGACCGTCTTCGGATCATCGAGCGAGACGACATCGAGTTCGATGCCGGGCAGCATCAGCCCGATCGAGCCCGGCTTCTGCGGGCCTTCCTTCGGGTGGGCGGTGCCGGGCGAACAGGTCTCGGTCATGCCCCAGCCGCTCTTCAGCTTCATGCCGACCCTCTGCTCGAGAATCCGCGCCACTTCCACCGGCAGCGGGGCGCCG
Organism: Pseudomonadota bacterium; assembly: GCA_023432885.1. Lineage (GTDB taxonomy): Bacteria > Pseudomonadota > Alphaproteobacteria > Rhizobiales > Xanthobacteraceae > Bradyrhizobium. Next base: position 1,151 of record JAEZEU010000149.1, read on the forward strand.
CCCGAGCCGACGCTGACCAGCGAGGACAAATCACGCTTGTCCAGATCGGGGAGCGCCGCGATCGCGATCCACATCGTCGGCACGCCCGGGAAGTAGGTGGCGCGCTTGACCTCGATGTCGCGCATCACGGCCCCGACATCGAAGCGCTGATGCAGCGAGATCAGATTGCCGCGGCGAAGCGAGGACAGCAGCACCACGGTCAGCGCATAGATATGGAACAGCGGCAGCACGCAGATCACGCGCTCGATGGCGTTGCGCTCGAGCCGCGCCGGCTTGCCCCAGACGTCGTAGATCGACACCGCCGCCGTGAGATTGCCATGGCTGAGCATGGCGCCCTTGGGCAGGCCGGTGGTGCCGCCGGTATATTGCAGGAGCGCGACGTCCTCGACATCGATCTTCGGCCAGGCCGCGGGCTTGGCCGCGCCGTCGACGAACTGCTTGCAGGTGACGATCGCAGGATGGCTCGGCAGCGGCGTTTGCGGCGTGCCGACCTTGCCCCAGTCATCGTCCTCGCAGACGATCAATCGATCGAGCAGGCCCTTGTCGAGGAATTTCAGCGCGGTCGGGAGCAGCGCCGAGAGATTGCTGGTGACCAGCACGCGCGCGCCGGAATCTGAAAGCTTGTGCGAGAGCGCGATCTCGCCGTCGAGCGGCGAAAGATGCACGATGCGTGCGCCCGCCTTCAGCGCGCCGAAGAAATTGACCGGGTGGTCCGGCGTGTTGCCGAGGAACAGGGCGACCGACTTGTCGCGTCCGTAACCGGCGCGCAGGAAGGCCGCCGCCGCGGTCTCGACCTTGTCCTCCAGCTCGGCATAGCTGATCGGCCGATCGCGGAATTCGATCGCCGGACGTGCGCCGTAGTCGCGGACGGCCTGCGACAGCAGCTCAGGCAACGTGCAGCGTTCGATCGGATCGTCCCAACGGACGCCTTGCGGATAATATTGTTCGCCGGGGTGCATCGATCTGTGCCTCAGGACTCGGTGCGCCCCCTCTTCCATGGGGAGAGGGTTGGGATGAGGGGGCACGGTCTATCGATGTGCCGTAACCCCTCACCCGGACCGCCGGGGCGATCCGACCTCTCCCCATGGGAGAGGTGCGATTGAGCGCGGGGAGACGGCACCTTTCTCAAAGCAGGATCAAGCCGCCTTCGACGGCGCGGCGAGCGAGGCGAAGGTGCCGCCAACGTCGGCGAGGCGCTTGAGCAGCGGGGCCGGCTCCAGCGAGGGATCATTGGTCTCCTTGGCATAGTAGGAGAGACGATCGGCAATGTGCTTGAGCCCGACCGTATCGGCCCAGAACATTGGACCGCCGCGATAGATCGGCCAGCCATAACCATAGATCCAGATCACGTCGATGTCGCTGGGACGCGCCGCGATGCCCTCCTCGAGGATGCGGGCACCCTCGTTGATCATCGGATACATCATGCGCTCGAGGATTTCCTCGTCGCTGACGACGCGGCGCTTCTTGCCGAGCTTCTGCAAGGTCTCGTCGATCAGCTTCTCGACGTCGGGATCGGGCAGCGGCGAACGCGAGCCGCCTTCATACTTGTAGTAGCCCTTGCCGGTCTTCTGGCCGAAGCGTCCGGCTTCGCAGAGCGCATCGGCGATCTCCGACTTGATGCCGCGGTCCTTGCGCGAGCGCCAGCCGATGTCGAGGCCGGCGAGATCGCTCATCGCGAACGGCCCCATCGGCATGCCGAACTTGGTCACGACCGCGTCGACCTGCTGCGGCAGCGCGCCTTCGAACAGGAGCTTCTCCGACTGCTTGCCCCGCTGGGCCAGCATGCGGTTGCCGACAAAGCCGTCGCAGACGCCGACCACGGCCGGAACCTTCGCGATCTTGCGCGAGATCGCGACCGCCGTCGTCAGGGCGTCAGGCGCGGTCTTGGCGGCGCGGACGATCTCGCAGAGCTTCATCACGTTGGCAGGCGAGAAGAAGTGCATGCCCAGCACGTCCTGCGGCCGCTTCGTCTCCTTGGCGATCTCGTCGATGTTGAGGTACGAGGTGTTGGAGGCGAGTACGGCGCCCGGCTTGGCATACTGGTCGAGTTTGCCGAACACTTCCTTCTTCACCGCCATGGTCTCGAACACGGCTTCGATGACAAGGTCGGCATCCTTGACGTTCTCGAGGCCAACCTTGCCGTCGATCAGCGCCATGCGCTTGGCGGGCGCATCCGCCGGGATGCCGCCGCGGGCGGCAGTGGCTTCCCAGTTCTTCTGCATGATGCCCATGCCGCGCTTCAGCTGTTCCTCGCTGGTCTCGATCAGGGTCACGGGGATGCCGGCATTGGCAAAGGACATCGCGATGCCGCCGCCCATGGTTCCGGCGCCGATGATGGCGACTCGCTCGACCTTGCGCGGCTTGGTGCCTTCAGGCACGCCCGCGATCTTCGAGGCCTCGCGTTCGGCGAAGAACGCATAGCGCTGCGCCTTGGACTGGTCGCTGCTGACGAGTTTCAGGAATCCTTCGCGCTCCTTCTTCAGGCCTTCATCGAACGGCAGCTCGATCGCGGCACGCACGGCGTCGGCCGCGGCGAATGGAGCCTCCAGCCCCCTTGCCTTCTTGGTCAGCGCGGCGACTGCATTGGTGAAGATCGAAATATCGGCCTTGGCCGCGGCAAGCTTGGAATCGTCGTCGCGCAGCTTGCGCAGCGGGCGGTTCTCGGCGAGCAGCTTGCGGGCAAACGCCTCGCCACCGGAGGCCGGCCCCTCGACGATCTCCTCGATCAGGCCGCTCTTGAGCGCCTCGGCTGCACTGATCGGATCGCCCGTGACGATCATCTTCACAGCAAGTTCCGGACCCACCGCGCGCGGCAGGCGTTGCGTGCCGCCGGCACCGGGCAAAAGGCCGAGCTTCACTTCGGGCAGGCCGAGCTTCGCTTCCTTCACCGCCACGCGATAGTGGCAGGCCAGGGCAACCTCGAGGCCACCGCCGAGCGCCGTGCCGTGAATGGCGGCAACGATCGGCTTCGGCGAATTTTCCATCAGCTCCAGCACCTCGTGCAGGCCGGGCGGCTTCGGGGGCTTGCCGAACTCGGTGATGTCGGCGCCGGC
>JAEZEU010000164.1 GCA_023432885.1 Pseudomonadota bacterium
GGTTAACCAGTGACCCAGGTCACATTCGGCGGCTTGAACCTCCCCTAAGGTGCGACCATCCAAGATGCATGCAGGCAATCTTTGCAGGCGGAACCCAGAGGAAGACGACCATGACCAGGATTTCCAGACTTTCCGGAATTACGGCCATTGCGCTCGGCGCCGCGCTGTCGATGACGGCAGGCCTGGCGCTGGCCGGCGACTCCGTTATCTCGGCGGACCAGATCTCCAAGGCGCTGCAGCCGAAGCCGCTGACCCGCGGCCTGTCGGCGGGCAGTCAGCAGGCCGATACCGCGACGCAGGCCAAGGAAGCGAAATTCATCAACTCGCTGCGCAACCGTCCGACCCGCTCCCTCTCGCTCGGCGAGCGCGAGGAAGTCGCCCAGCTGGCGGCGAGCAAGCCCAAGATCGATCTCGAGATCCACTTCGACTACAACTCAGCCGAAATCAGCAACAACTCGATGCAGGCCGTGCAGGAGCTCGGCAAGGCGCTGAGCGACCCGAGCCTGAAGGGTTCGACCTTCGTGGTCGCCGGCCACACCGACGCGATCGGCGGCGAGCAATATAACCAGGGTCTGTCCGAGCGCCGCGCCGACACCATCAAGCGCTATTTGACCGGGAAGTTCGGCATCAACGGCAGCGACCTCGTCACCGTCGGCTATGGCAAGTCCAAGCCGAAGGATCCGAATGCGCCGCTCGATCCGACCAACCGCCGCGTCCAGGTGGTCAACATGGACGTCAGCAAGACCGCCGCGAAATAGGCAACAGTCAAAGATCCGCTCGCCTCACCCGGCGGGCGGCATCCTCCGGGCAACGGGAACGACGGCCATGAAGACGCGCTCGCTCGGTATAGCCTTTGCGGCCCTGCTCGCCTTCGCTCCCGTTCGCAGCAACGCCGGGCAGTCCGCCGACCCGGCTGCCGCCAATCCCGCCACGCCTGCCGCCGATCCCGGCGACAGCCCGATCAGCGTGGCGCGGAGCCCACTCGCAAGCAAAATGTTGAAAACAACCCCATGCAAAGTAGCGATGCCCGGCAAACGGTATCGCCGCGACACTTGACGCGTCGGGCAAATCACGGGCACTCAGCCAACCTCGTCGTTCTAGATCCAGCTCTGGAAGATCATCAGCCGTTGATAGGTCTGCATCGATGTTCCCAGCGACGAGACCGAAATCGGCAACAACGCGAGAAAACCTGCCGCCGAGGCCGCAACGAAGGCCCATAGCGCCCAGCGCGGCGGCGCGCGGTCGCCTTGCGTGAGCGCATAGACCAGCGCCAGCGAGGCCACCGTCGCCGAGGGCAGATAATAATAGATGAAGCCGATCGTGCGCGGCAGCGTCGCCCAGGCGAGCCATGGCCCGATATAGAAGGCGAGAATCAGGAACGCCTGCGTGCGCCGCGCGACGATGAAATCCCGCGCGCAGATCGCGAGCGCCGCCAGCGCCGGCCACAGGATCAGGGGATTGCCGAGGAAGATGATCGCCTGGAAGCGCTCGTCGGCCATCTTGTCGAACTGATACCAGATCGGCCGCATCAGGAGCGGCCAGGACGGCCATGAGCTCATATAGAGATGCGGCGGATGCGAAGCGGAATTCTCCGCGAAAATGCGGCGCTGCGCCTCGATGAAGTTCGATATGGAAAAGCCCGTCACCGGAATGTACGCGATGAAGTAGGCGAGGACAGGCACGAGGATGAAGCACAGAGCGAAGTGATAATGGCGGAACTCCGGCCAGCGATCGGGCCGGTACCAGTCGTCGGCGTCCGGTTCGGCAAATTGCGTGCGCCATCCCTGCAGCAGCCGGACCCCGGCGACGATCGCAATCGCCACGCCGAGCGGGAAGAAACCGCTCCATTTGCTGGCGCCGGCAAGACCGAAGAAAAGCCCGGCCAGGCCGAACGCGACTTCCGGTCTGCGCCGGTTGTAGCCGTGGATGAACGCGGCGATGCCGAACAGATCGAAGGTCAGCGCGTAGACGTCGAGCATGGCAATGCGCGACTGCACGAACACCATCTGGTTGAGGAAAGTCAGCGCGGCCGCGGCAAGTGCGGCACCCTGCGAGGCAAACAGCGCCAGCGCGCAAAGATACATCGCGACGATGGCGAGCGCGCCGAACACGGCGCTGGGATACCGCCAGCCGAACGGGTTGTCGCCGAATACCTTGATCGAGGCCGCCATGAATTCCTTGGCGAGCGGCGGATGCATGGGGTTGAGCAGCGGCTCATGCGGCCCCTTCTCGAGCAATTGCCTGGCCGCCGGCACGTAATGCACCTCGTCGAAGGTAATTTTTTCCGGCGTGGTTAACCCGACCAGCAGCAGAAGATGCGCGATGACGAATAGCGCGCTCGCGATCAGCGCAACTTTTGCGATTGGAAAACTAGGAACACAAGCGGCCTTGTTCGCGGCTCCGACGATACTTTCGGCAGCGACTGTGTCTTTAGCGCGCTCGACATCGCGCGCCTTTTCTTTTCGAACCGATTTGCGTCTGGAGCTCACTAATCGACGGGCCGGAAAAGTGTGTGGGACTTGTGGCAATTATACAATATGGCCGGCCTGCACAATCCGCTAAGAAATCGCGCAGTTGCACGGTGGAAAATGAATTTGCGTAACTACGTTTTTGCGGCGCTGACAATCCTTGCCTCGCCTTATATTAGCATCGCGCAAGCGCAGGCGCCTGCGCGCGTCGGCGAAGCGGCCGTGGTCCAGAACGAGGTGATCCGTGCTTCCGGCGCGGGCGGCACCCAGATCAATGTCGGCGATGCCGTGCTGCGCAACGAGACGGTGCGCACCGGGGCCAACAGCGCGACCCGGCTGGTGATGATCGACTCGACCAACCTGTCGCTCGGCGCCAACTCCTCCATCACACTCGACCGCACCGTGTTCAACGACGAGCGCAGCTATCGCGACGTCACGATTCGCATGACGACGGGTGCGTTCCGCTTCGTGACCGGCCATTCCGACAAGAACGCCTACAAGATCACCACCGGGCTGGCGACCATCGGCATTCGCGGTACGATCCTCGACATCCTGGCGCAGCGCGGCCGCACGACGGTGGTACTGCAGGACGGCGCCTCGCGCGTCTGCACGCTGAACTACCAGTGCGTCGAACTGACCCAGCCCGGCGATACCGCGATCATCACCTCGGCGGGCAACGGCCGGGTCACGATCCAGAAGACCAACAACCCGCCCTGGACCTTTGCCAGCAATTGCGGCGCCGCGGCAGGCCTGTGCACCACCACCGAATTTGCCGACGCCTCGCCCGCGGTCATTGACGACCCTGCCGGCATGCTGTGCGGGAGGTGACCGTGGCAGGCTTCTCGCGCAGCTGGATCATCTTCGGCAGCATGCTGGTTGCCGCCGCACTGCTCTTTTCCCGCGGTGAATACGGCGTTGCCCACGCGCAGTCGGTGCCGACTTCATGCTCGACCTCGACGTCCACATCGACGTCAACGTCGACGTCCACGTCCACGTCCACGTCCACGTCCACGTCAACGAATAACCCCAATTACTACAACCCTACCCCTTCCGCGCCGCCGTGCCCGACGGGCGCCGATTCCAGCGCCGGCTCGATCAATGACGTCGCCAATCAGCGCTTCAACCAGATGATCACCAACCGCGTGCTCGGCACGGTGCTGCTCGGCATCAACGAGCAGATCAACTGCAACGACTGCGTCAGCGCTTTCGGCTCGGTCGGCTCGTTTTCGGCCGGCGTGCACGGCCGCAAGAACATCACCGACAACCTGGCCCTTCTCGCCGGCCTCGCCTACTCGCACTATGGCGAAAACGGCTACAGCGTGACATCAGCGCCGATCGGCGCCATCGCTCTGCGCTACGATTTCACCGACTGGGGCTCGTCGCGGCCGTTCTTCGATGTCGGCACCATCCTCACGCCCTATCAGAAGGTGCGCTACAGCCGCACTTACCTGACAAGCCTCGGTGCGGTGACGGTCGACGGCAACACCACCGCGGAGAACTACGCGGTCTATGGCCGCGCCGGCTGGATCGGACGATTGTCGCCCCGCGA
>JAEZEU010000174.1 GCA_023432885.1 Pseudomonadota bacterium
CTTCTTGGCCTCGTTGATCTCGGCGCCTTCCAGCTTCTCCAGACGGGCGATCTCGTCCAGCGGCATCTCGGTGTAAAGCTTGAGGAAGCGGCCCACGTCGGCGTCTTCGGTGTTGCGCCAGTACTGCCAGAATTCCCACGGGCTCAGCATGTCGGCGTTCAGCCACACGGCGCCCGACACGGTCTTGCCCATCTTGGCGCCCGAGGCGGTGGTCAAGAGCGGGCTGGTCATGCCGTACAGCTCGGCCTGATGGACGCGGCGGCCCAACTCGACGCCGTTGACGATGTTGCCCCACTGGTCCGAGCCGCCCATCTGCAGCCGGCATCCGACGCTCCGCGACAGTTCGACGAAGTCATAGGCCTGGCAGACCATGTAGTTGAATTCGATGAAGCTCATCTCCTGCTCGCGCTCGAGGCGCAGGCGCACGGAGTCCATGGTCAACATGCGGTTGACCGAGAAGTGACGGCCGATGTCGCGCAGCATCTCGATCCAGTTCAGCTTCGTCAGCCACTCGGCATTGTCGAGCATCATGGCGTCGGTTTTGCCGCCGCCGTAGCGCAGCACCTTGGAAAACACGCCGCGGATCGACGCCTTGTTGGCCTCGATCTCCTCGATCGAGCGCAGTGCGCGCGCCTCGTCCTTGCCGGAGGGGTCGCCGACCATCGTGGTGCCGCCGCCCATCAGCGTGATCGGCTTGTTGCCGCTCTGCTGCAGCCAATACAGCATCATCATGGTCAGGTAGTTGCCGATATGCAGCGAAGGCGCGGTGCAGTCATAGCCGACATAGGCGATCGCCTCGCCCCTGGCGGCGAGCGCGTCCAGCCCCTCGAAATCGGAGCATTGATGAATGAAGCCCCGTTCCTGTAAAATGTTCAGGAAATCCGATTTAAATGCCGTCATCTGTCGGTGACTCTGATCATTCTATTTTCACGATTTTTCTTCACGCTAATTGTAACGAGTTACGGAACCCAGCGCGAACCGACTGCCGATTGGCTGTCTGATGTGGCATTATAAGATGTGCCCCTGAGGCACAAGCGGTGCGTCCCGGGGTAGGGCTCGTGAGGCTCCAACAATGATGTTAACCGCACTCGGTCTGATGAGCGGCACCTCTCTGGATGGGGTGGATGTCGCCCTGATCGAAACAGACGGCAAGCGGGTCCAGTCCTTTGGGCCCTGTGGCTACCGGCCTTATACCGACCGCGAGCGCGGCCTGTTGCGCCAGGCGCTGACCGAGGCCGTGCACCTGCCGCAGCGCGATGCGCGGCCAGGGATCTTGCGCGAGGCCGAACAGGCCGTCACCTCGGCGCACGCCGAAGCGGTTGCCGCCTTTACCGCACAGCACCGCATCACGAGGGAAGAAATCGACATCGTCGGCTTCCACGGCCAGACCGTGCTGCACCGGCCGGAGAAGCGCATGACCGTGCAGATCGGCGATGCCGCGGCGCTGGCGAAAGCGATCCACATCCCCGTGATGCATGATTTCCGCGCCGCCGACGTCGCGGCCGGCGGGCAGGGCGCGCCCTTCGTGCCGGTCTATCACCGGGCGCTGGCGCAATCGCTGGAGCGTGAGGGGCCGATCGTGGTGGTCAATATCGGTGGCGTTTCCAATATCACCTATATAGACGGCGCGGACACGTTGGTCGCCTGCGATACCGGGCCCGGCAATGCTCTGCTCGACGACCATATGTTCCGCACCATGAACCAGCGCTTCGACAAGGATGGCGCGTTTGCCGCCAAGGGCAATGTTGACGATGCCTGGGTGTCTCGTGCGCTGAAACTGCCGTTCTTCGACCTGAAGCCGCCGAAATCGCTGGACCGCAACGATTTCGCAGGCCTGAAGGTCACCGACATGGCGCCCGCCGACGGCGCGGCGACACTGACCGCCTTCACGGCCGCGGCGATCGCCCGGATCGTGCCGCTGCTGCCGAAATGGCCGAACAGCTGGATCATCTGCGGCGGCGGCGCGCGCAACCGCACCATGATGCAGATGCTGCGCGAGCGGCTTGAGCCCGCCACGGTCGAGGCCGCCGAAGTGCTCGGCTGGTCGTCGGACGCGCTGGAGGCTCAGGCCTTCGGGTTCCTGGCGGCGCGGGGCCTGAAAGGCCTGCCCCTGAGCTATCCAGCTACCACCGGCGTACCTATGCCTATGACGGGCGGAGTGATCGCGCGCCCGTGAACTCGATGCAATTGCATCGACCTTGACGAGTAAATGCATCCGCATGTAGTTTTGATGCAGATGCATTAACATGTCGAGGATACGCCATGGCAGCTAGCCTGAAGCTCATCAGCCACAAGCTTTGCCCCTATGTGCAGCGTGCGGTGATCGCGCTGACCGAGAAGGGGGTCCCCTTCGAGCGGATCGACATCGATCTAGCCAACAAGCCGGACTGGTTCCTGAAGCTTTCGCCGCTCGGGAAGGTGCCTGTTCTCGTTGTGATGCACCAGGGACGCGAGGTAGCGCTGTTCGAGAGCAATGTGATCTGCGAATACATCGAAGAGATTTTTCCCGAGACGAAGCTGCACCTGCAGGACCCGCTGCGGCGCGCCGAGCACCGCGCCTGGATGGAATTCGGCTCAGCGATCCTCGCCGATTTATGGGGTCTCGAGACCACGACCGATCCGCAGTTATTCGAGAGCAAGCGGCAGGCGATTGCCGCGAAGTTTGCCCGCGTCGAGGCGGCCCTTGGCGATGGTCCCTTCTTCGCAGGCGATCGCTTCAGCCTGGTTGACGCGGTATTCGCGCCCATCTTCCGCTACTTCGACGTCTTCGATGGGCTAGCCGATCTCGCGATATTCGCCGATACCCCGAAGGTGCGCACCTGGCGCGCCCAGCTTGCCAAGCGGCCGAGCGTGCGCGGCGCGGTTTCTCCTGACTATGCCGACTTGCTGCGCGCGTTCCTCGTCCGTCAAGACGCTCATCTGCTCAAGCTCGCTGCGTGAGTAAGCCATGTCGTCAACGCTTGCCTGGATCGCGCTGGTCACGGCCGGCTTGCTTGACGTCGGCTGGGCCGTGTCGATGAAATATGCCGAAGGCTACACCCGTCCGGGTTGGACCCTCGTCTCGCTCGCACTGCTTGCCGCCTTCGTATTTCTCCTGGGGCGCGCGCTGCAGGCGCTTGAGGTCGGGGTCGCCTACACGGTCTGGACCGGGATCGGAGCGGCAGGAACCCTGATCATGGGCGTGGTGCTCTTCGGCGAGGCGTTGAACGCGGTCAAGATTGGCGGCATCGCCCTTGTACTTGCCGGCATCGTCGCCCTGAAGCTCGCGCCGCAATAGGCGGCGCATGCCAGATCAGAGCTCCCCAGCCATGCCGGCCAGCTTCGCGATCGTGTTGATGTTTCGGGCGGTGCCGGTCTTGGCCGCGGGAATGGTCAGCTTCGATTGTCCCATGCCGTCGCCGTAGTGGACGTAGATCTCGCGGCGGCCGAGGCGGATTTCCTCGTCCTTCTGCCCTCGCACGCCAGCCAGCGTATCCTTTGGCGGCTTCTTGTCGAGAAAGATCGCAACGGTGCGATTGGGCGCCGCCTTCGGGAAAGGATTGTCGGCAGCCACCTGGGCCATCTCGGCGGCGTTGCGCACTAATACGCCGACCGGCTTGCCCGCGTAGTCTTGCAGACGCTTCTCCAAGGCGGACTTGATCGCGGCTTCCGCCTTGCGGCTGGTGAAAACGACATTGCCGCTGGCGATGTAGGTGCGGACGGAGCCAAAGCCGAGCTCCTCGCACATCGCCTTCAATTCGCTCATCGCCAGCTTGCCCGTGCCACCGACATTGACGGCGCGCAGCAGTGCGACGAACGCAGTCATAACTTAGCGCACGTTGGCCAGGCGCATGTCGAGATAGCCGGTGACCGCTTCCATCAGCGGCTCCAGCTTGCCGTCGAAGAAGTGGTTGGCGCCGGGGATGATTTGCTGATCGATCACGATGCCCTTCTGCGTCTTCAGCTTCTCGACCAGCGTGTTGACATCCTTCGGGGGCACCACCGCGTCCTTCTCGCCATGCACGATAAGGCCCGAGGACGGGCAGGGCGCGAGGAACGAGAAGTCATAGAGATTGGCGGGCGGCGCGATCGAGATGAAGCCCTCTACTTCGGGGCGGCGCATCAGGAGCTGCATGCCGATCCAGGCGCCGAAGGAGAAGCCTGCCACCCAGCAGGCGCGCGCTTCGGGATTGATCGACTGCGCCCAGTCGAGCGCGGAGGCCGCATCCGACAATTCTCCGGTGCCGTGATCGAACGAGCCCTGGCTGCGGCCGACGCCGCGGAAATTGAAGCGCAGCACCGAGAAGCCGCGATGCGCAAACGCGTAGTAGCACTGGTAGACGATCTGGTGGTTCATCGTGCCGTGAAACTGCGGATGCGGATGCAGGATCATGGCGATGGGTGCGTTCTTCTGCTTCGCCGGATGGTAGCGGCCTTCGAGGCGGCCGGCAGGGCCGGTGAAAATCACTTCAGGCATTGGGATCCCTTGATTGACGAAGGTCAATCAACCGGTTGGAGCGGACTTCGTTGGCGATGCGCGAACAAGGCGGCTCGTGAATGTGATGGATGGCGCCCGGGCGCCGCGGTGGTGGCGCGTTCTAGCATGACGCAAGGGGCAAAAATCAAGGAAATTGTGCGCAGTGCCGGGTATGAAACCGCTTCATGACCTACCCCTAACCCGCTGGAGTGGCGCGGAAAATCCATGCCGCCCCGGCGGCGCCGGGTCTTACGCCGAAGCTTCGGGCCGATCCAGCGAAGCAACCGCGCTGCGATAGCGCCGGCTCCCGGAAACGGTATGTCCGGTGTCAAAGGTCAGGTCGAAATCGCCCGACGGTTTCGACCGGGCCCTGCTGACGCGGTCAAGATTGGCGAGCTTCGTACGGTGGATGCGGACGAGCTTGAAGCGCGACAGTTCGCTTTCGGCTGATGCCAGCGTGCCGCGGATCAGATGATTGGAGCCGTCGGCGAGGCTGTATTCGATGTAGTTGCCGGCCGAAGAGATCCAGAGGATGTCGCGCGGCTCGATGCGGATGCTTCGGGCGCCGTCGCGCAGCCAGATCGTCTGCGGCGCAGACGGGGAACCGGTGGCCGGTGGCGCCACTACCTTCAGCGCGCGCTGCGCCTCGCGGCGTGCATCCATCAGCCACATGCCGCCGCCGATCAGCAGACAAGTCACCACATCCTTGCGGAACTCGTACAGCACGGTCGCCAGCGAGAAACGGAAGTCATAGGCGCCGCCGGCAAACGACATGATGAGTTTGCGCAGCCCCACCATGCCCGTGATGTGCAGGGCCGAGAAGATGGCGATGGTGGCGGCCGCGAGCGCGATGCGAACGGCGAGTGCAGGCTCGCGCCGGATGCGTCTGACAATGGCGAGCAAGGCAGGAGTCAGCAGAATGATGACCGCGATGCTGGTCATGTCCCATAACAGGGGCGTCCAGGGATCATAGACCCCGCTGCGGCGGGCGATGTCGTCGGCGGTCGAGAGCGCGCCGACTACCCCGACGATGATCGCTACCGCGCTGACCCCGGCATAGATCAGCCAGTCCTCGCCGATCGTCCCGCGCAGCCAGCCGCTCGTCCCGGCAGGGCTCGCTTCATCCCGCGCTTGCCCGTTTTGATCCCAAACCGGCTTTGCGGCTGGCCGATTGGGCGCTTCCTTGACCTCGGTCATGACATTTCAGCGCATTGTTCGGAGCCCGCCCATGATGCAGCAAACCATATCACAGCCATCGAACATGGCGTCTGCGCGGCGCGTCGACCTCGACTGGGTGCGGATCGGCGCCTTCGGGCTGCTGATCCTCTACCACATTGGCATGTTCTATGTTCCCTGGGGGTGGCACATCAAAAGCGCGCACCCCGTCACCGCGCTGGAGCCGCTGATGCTGGCGGTTAATCCCTGGCGGCTGGCGCTCTTGTTCCTGGTTTCCGGCGTCGCCACCCGGTTCATGCTGCACAAGACCGCCACAGGCGCACTGTTGCGCGCCCGCTCGTGGCGGCTGCTGATCCCGCTGATATCAGGCATGCTCGTGATCGTGCCGCCGCAGGCCTACATCCAGATCGTCGAGGCGCTCGGCTATGAGGGCGGCTTCGTCGCCTTCTACCTGAAGCATTATTTTGCGTTCGGCAAGGAGTTCTGCCCGAACCCCTGCATCATCCTGCCGACCTGGAACCACCTGTGGTTCGTGGCCTATCTGTGGATCTACACCATGGCGCTGGGTGTCGTGATGATGGCGATCCCAGATATCGCCTGCCGGATCGGGCAGCGAATGTCGCCGCTGCTGTCGGGCGTGCTTCTGCTGATCGTCCCGTCTCTGCTGTTCGGCATCTACCGCCTGACGCTACTCCCGAACTTTCCTTCGACCCATGCGCTGTTCGGCGACTGGTATAATCACGCGGTGTTTGCCAGCGCGTTCCTGCTCGGCTTCCTGCTGGCGCCTGCGCCAACGTTCTGGGATGCGATCGAGCGCCAGCGCTGGATCGCGCTTGTCCTCGCGATTGCGATCTATGCATTGTGGCTGTCGTTGCGCTCGGTCCGCGAGACGGGCATGCCGATCCGGCTTGGCATCGGCTTCGCCTATGGTTTCTACCAATGGCTCTGCATCGTCATGGTGCTCGGTTTCGGGCGGCGCTGGCTGAACAGGGATTGCGTCGCGCGGCGCTACCTGACCGATGCGATCTTTCCCTACTACATCGTGCACCAGACCGCGATCATCATGATCGCCCATGGACTGCGCGGCAGCGGGATTTCGGCTGGCGTCGAGGCGGCCGCCATCATGGGCGGCACCGCGGCCGTGTGCATTGCCACTTACGAGATCGTGCGCCGCGTCGGCTGGCTGAGGCCGTTGTTCGGCCTGAAGGTGCAAGCAGCAGGGGGCGCCATGCCGATGCAGGCGAGCCGGCAGACGGCGAATTAACGCTTTTCCCTGCGCAAGGCGTACCGGGGTCGCCGGAAAGCGCTATATGGCTGGCATGACCCAGCGTATCTATCTCGACTGGAACGCGACCACGCCGCTTCGCCCCGAGGCCAAGGCTGCGATGGCAGAGGCGTGGGAGACCAGCGGCAATCCGTCCTCCGTTCATGCCGAGGGCCGGCAGGCCCGCCGGCTGATGGAGCAGGCGCGCGTTGCGGTGGCGGCAAGCGTCGGCGCCGAGGCGCAGAACGTGATCTTCACCTCCGGCGGCACGGAAGCCAATTCACTGGCGCTGACGCCGGGCCTGAGGCGGGGCAAGGGACCGGCGGCGGAGCGGCTGCTGACGTCCGCCATCGAACATGCCTCCGTGCTGTCGGGCGGGCGCTTTCCGCCCGAAGCGGTGGGCCGCGTCCCCGTGACGCGCGGCGGTACCATCGATCTCGACCACCTGCGCGCGTTGCTGGATGGTCCGCCGGCGCTGGTATCCATCATGTTGGCCAATAACGAGACCGGTGCGATCCAGCCGGTCGCGGAAGCAGCGAAACTCGTCCATGAAGCCGGTGGCCTGTTGCATGTCGATGCGATTCAAGCGCTCGGGAAGATCCCGTTCGATCTCGCCTCCACCGGCGCCGATCTGCTGTCGCTCTCGGCACACAAGATCGGCGGCCCCAAGGGCGTGGGCGCGCTGGTGCTGGCCGAGGGGGTCGAGAGCCTGGCGCCGCTGCTGCGCGGCGGCGGTCAGGAAAAGGGCCGCCGGGCCGGTACGGAGGATGTCGCAGGGATCGCCGGTTTCGGGGCGGCTGCCAGGGCGGCTTTGGCGGGCCGGGAGCGCGATGCCGGCCGCGTAGAGGGGCTTCGGACCCGGTTGGAAACCGGCCTCACGCAGACACCGGGCGTAGTTGTATTCGCGCATGAGGTGGGACGGTTGCCTAATACCGTTCTGTTTGCGATTCCCGGGATGCGGGCCGAAACGGCCGTTATTGGCTTCGACCTCGTCGGTATCGCCGTATCGTCGGGGTCGGCCTGTTCCTCCGGAAAGGTCCAGCCCTCGCACGTGGTGGAGGCCATGGGATACGGCCGTGAATTGGCCCAGGGAGCGGTGCGGCTCAGTCTGGGCTGGTCTACGGCCGAGGCAGACATTGATTTGGCCCTTCAGGCTTGGCGAACGCTCGCCAATACCTTACTTAGAGAGCAACGAAACACGGCTTGAACTGTTCTAAGCCCGTTTCATCGGTGCACCGCACCATACACAAGACCTGTTCCACCGCGGTCCTTGAAACCGCGAGCGGAGGATGGAATGCCAGCCGTACAAGAGACGGTCGACCGCGTTCGGCGGATCGACGTCGACCAGTATCGATATGGGTTCGAGACGATCATCGAATCCGAGAAGGCCCCCAAGGGACTCTCAGAGGATACGGTCCGCTTTATCTCAGCCAAGAAGAACGAACCGGCCTGGATGCTGGAATGGCGTCTTGAGGCCTTTCGCCGCTGGCTGACGATGACCGAGCCGACCTGGGCGCGCGTCGATTACCCGAAGATCGACTATCAGGATCTCTATTACTACGCCGCGCCGAAGCCGAAGAAGCAGCTCTCGTCGATCGACGAGATCGATCCGGAGATTCTCAAGACCTATGAGAAGCTCGGCATTCCCCTGCGCGAAGTGGCCGTCCTCGAAGGCGTGGTGAAGCCGGAAGCCGATGGCGAGGAGGGCGCGCCTGCGCGCTCCAAGATCGCCGTCGACGCGGTCTTCGACTCGGTTTCCGTTGCCACCACCTTCAAGGAAGAGCTGAAGAAGGCGGGCGTGATCTTCATGCCGATTTCGGAAGCGATCCGCGAGCACCCTGAACTCGTCAAAAAGTATCTGGGCTCGGTGGTGCCGACCTCGGACAACTTCTTCGCCACTCTGAATTCGGCGGTGTTCTCGGACGGCTCGTTCGTCTACGTGCCGCCGGGTGTGCGTTGCCCGATGGAGCTGTCGACCTATTTCCGCATCAACGAGCGCAACACCGGCCAGTTCGAGCGCACGCTGATCATCGCCGACAAAGGCTCCTATGTGAGCTATCTCGAAGGCTGCACCGCGCCGCAGCGCGACGAGAACCAGTTGCATGCCGCCGTGGTCGAGCTCGTCGCGCTCGATGACGCGGAGATCAAGTATTCGACGGTGCAGAACTGGTACCCCGGCAACTCGGAAGGTAAGGGCGGCATCTACAATTTCGTCACCAAGCGTGGCGACTGCCGCGGCGCCAACTCCAAGATTTCCTGGACCCAGGTCGAGACCGGATCGGCCATCACCTGGAAATATCCGAGCTGCATCCTGCGCGGCGACAATTCGCGCGGCGAGTTCTATTCGATCGCGATCTCAAACGGCTTCCAGCAGGTCGATAGCGGCACCAAGATGATCCATCTCGGCAAGAACACGACCAGCCGGATCATCTCCAAGGGCATCGCCGCCGGCAAGTCGCAGAATACCTATCGCGGTCTTGTCACCGCGCATCGGAAAGCCACCGGCGCGCGCAACTACACCGCGTGCGACTCGCTTCTGATCGGCAACAAGTGCGGCGCGCACACCGTGCCCTATGTAGAGGCGAAGAACTCGTCGGCCACCTTCGAGCACGAGGCGACGACGTCGAAGATCTCGGAAGACGTGCTGTTCTATTGCATCCAGCGTGGTCTTTCGCAGGAAGAAGCCGTCGGGCTCGTCGTCAATGGCTTTGTCAAGGACGTGCTGCAGCAGCTGCCGATGGAGTTCGCCGTCGAGGCGCAGAAGCTGATCTCGATCAGCCTCGAAGGTTCGGTTGGATAGGCCTCATCCTGAGGAGGCCGCGCAAGCGGTCGTCTCGACGGATGACAGAAGTGATTGTGGCCACGTCCTTCGAGACGCGCCTGCGGCGCGCCTCAGGACGAGGAAGAAACGGAAGAAAACTATGTCATTGCTTGAAGTGAAGAACCTGCAGGTGCGTGTCGAGGATCGCGAGATCCTCCACGGGCTGTCACTGACAGTGAACAAGGGCGAGGTGCACGCGATCATGGGGCCGAACGGCTCCGGCAAGTCGACG
Source organism: Pseudomonadota bacterium (assembly GCA_023432885.1). Classification (GTDB taxonomy): domain Bacteria; phylum Pseudomonadota; class Alphaproteobacteria; order Rhizobiales; family Xanthobacteraceae; genus Bradyrhizobium. The sequence continues at coordinate 9,950 of JAEZEU010000174.1, forward strand.
CTGTCGCACGTCATCGCCGGCAAGCCCGGTTACGAGGTCACCGGCGGCCAAATCCTGTTCAACGGCGAAGATCTGCTGGAGATGGGGCCCGACGAGCGCGCCGCCAAGGGCGTGTTTTTGGCGTTCCAGTATCCGGTCGAAATTCCCGGTGTCGCCACCATGAACTTCCTGCGCACGGCGCTGAACGCGCAGCGCAAGGCGCGCGGTGAGAGCGAGTTCTCCACGCCGGACTTTTTGAAAAAGGTCCGCGAGGTCGCCAAATCGCTCAACATCCCGCAGGACATGCTCAAGCGCGGCGTCAATGTCGGCTTCTCCGGCGGCGAGAAGAAGCGCAACGAGGTTTTGCAGATGGCGCTGTTCGAGCCGAGCCTGTGCATCCTCGATGAGATGGACTCCGGCCTCGACATCGACGCATTGCGCATTGCGGCCGACGGCGTCAACGCGCTGCGCTCGCCCGATCGCGCGATGGTCGTCATCACCCATTATCAGCGCCTGCTCAACTACATCGTCCCCGACTTTGTGCATGTCATGTCGCGGGGCAGGGTGGTGAAGAGCGGCGGCAAGGAACTGGCGCTGGAGCTGGAAGAGTCCGGCTACGCCCAGTTCGAGGACGCGGCCTAAGCGCCGGATGGAATCGCAATGAACGTTGTTTTGGCAAAGACCGATAGCGGACGCGCGCTGGGCGATGCGTTTGCCGCCGCGCGCGAACGGCTGCCGGCTACAGGCAAGGTCGCCGAGGCGAGGCGCCAGGCGCTCGAGGCCTATGAGCGCGCGGGCCTGCCGCACCGGCGCATCGAGGACTGGAAGTACACCGACCTGCGCGTGCTGATCCGCGAGGTGCTGCCGCTGGCTGCGCCGCCGGAGGCCGCGTCGCTCAAGCGCGCCGAGACGGCGTTGAAGGCTGCGACGATCGAGGGCGCCCGCCGGCTTGTGCTGGTAGATGGCGCGTTCGCGCCGAAATTCTCGGACGTCGGTGCTTCGGAAAAGGGCCTGACTGTCCGATCGCTACGCGAGGCGATCGACGGCGGCGACGGCGCGCTGCAGGCGCAGCTGTTCTCCCTCGACACATCCAATCCCATGGTGGCGTTGAACAGCGCCATGCTGACCGACGGCGTCATCATCGACATAGCGGACGGCACCGTTTTGTCGCAGCCGCTCCACATCGTTCATATTGCGGCAGGTGCGACGGCTTCGTCGATGTTCACCCGCTCGCTGCTGCGCATAGGCAAGAATGCCTCGGCGACGCTGGTCGAAAGCTATGTCGCGGCCGACGGCACGCAGAACTATCAGGCGCACGACTCGCTGGTAATCGTGCTCGGCGACAATTCGCGGCTCGACCAGGTCCGCCTGGTCGAGGATGCGACTGACGCCGTCAACATCTCCTCCGCTGCCGTGACGCTCGGCGCGCACGCGCATTTCAACACCTTTGGCCTGACCTCCGGCGCGGCTGTCAGCCGCTATCAGGCGAACATTGTCTTTGCCGGCGAGAGCTCGCGGGTCGAGACCAACGGCGTCAACCTGCTCAGGGGACGCCAGCACGCCGACACCACGCTGTTCATGGACCACGCGGTGCCGCATTGCGCGAGCCGCGAAGTGTTCCGCGCCGTCATCGACGACAGGGCGCATTCGGTATTTCAGGGCCGCATCATCGTGCGCCCTGATGCGCAGAAGACCGACGCCAAGATGATGACGCGCGCGCTGCTGCTGTCCGACGAGGCCGAGGCCGACAACAAGCCGGAGCTTGAGATTTTCGCGGACGACGTCACCTGCGGTCATGGCGCCACGTCGGGTGCGCTGGATGAAAGCCTGCTTTTCTACCTGCGCGCCCGGGGGCTGCCGGAGAAGGAAGCGCAGGCGCTGCTGATCCAGGCTTTCGTCGGCGAGGCCATTGAATCCATCGCCAGCGACTCCTTGCGCGAGCTTGCGATGTCGGCCGCGGAGCGCTGGTTGAGGGCGCGGTCATGACCCTGCACCCGGCGGTCGCCAACGGTTCCTATGACGTCGCCCGCGTGCGCGAGGATTTTCCGGCGCTGGCGCTGAAGATCTACGGCAAGCAGCTTGTCTATCTCGACAATGCTGCCTCCGCCCAGAAGCCGAATGCCGTGCTCAACCGCATGACGGGAGCGTACCACAGCGAATACGCCAACGTGCATCGCGGCCTGCATTACCTCGCCAATGCCGCCACCGAAGCCTATGAGGGCGCCCGCGCCAAGGTGGCGAAGTTCGTCAATGCGCGGCGCAACGAAGAGATCATCTTCACCCGCAACGTCACCGAGGCGATCAACCTCGTCGCCTCCTCCTGGGGCGAGCCCAACATCAAGGAGGGCGACGAGATCGTCCTCTCGATCATGGAGCATCACTCCAACATCGTACCCTGGCATTTCCTCAGGGAACGCCATGGCGCGGGGATCAAATGGGCGCCGGTGGACGACGACGGCAATTTCCTGATCGATGAATTCGAGAAGCTGCTGACCAAGCGTACGAAGCTCGTCGCAATCACCCAGATGTCGAACGCGCTCGGCACATTCGTTCCAGTC
>JAEZEU010000182.1 GCA_023432885.1 Pseudomonadota bacterium
GCGCGGCCGGACGGCGCAGCTGCGAATTCCTGTCGTATCAAATACGTGGGCCGCCGAAAGGCCTCATCAAGGCACTGCGTCCCGGCGGAAGCACGACGACGGCCGCTCCCATCTTCACCCGACCATAGAGATCGATGGCGTCCTCGTTGGTCATGCGGATGCAGCCAGACGAGATGGCTTGCCCGATATACTCCGGCTGATTGGTGCCGTGAATGCGATAGAGCGTGTCCTTGCCGCCTTCGTAGAGATAGAGAGCCCGCGCTCCCAGCGGATTGGCCGGGCCTCCGCGAACGCGCGCCGGATAGGGGCCAAGTCGCTCTTGGATCTCTCTCGTCGGGATCCAATCCGGCCATTCAGCCATGCGGCCAACGGTGGCCGTTCCGGACCAGGCCATCGCTTCCTCCCCAACCGCCACCCCGTAGCGGATCGCCTTGCCCCCCGGCAGAACGAAATAAAGGAAGCGCGCATCGGTATCGACCATGATCGAACCCGGCGGACCGCCGCGCTGATAGTCGACGATGTGCCGCTGATAGGTCTCCGGAATCGATGCCTGCGCATAAGGTGCATGCGCGAGCAATTGCCGGTCCTTTGGAGACAGGCTAGCCGTCGGCGGCGCAAGGGTGGCTTGCATGCAGCCGCCGAGCAGGAGGCTCAGGAGCCCCGTTATTATCAGTGATAATCTACGCCTCGGCACGGTCGTCCCCCAAAGCGCTACGGTCCTAATTTGCTGCTCGAATCGTGCTGAAAAAAAGGCGCTATCAAGTCGCGAGTCAGGCGACGTTTGCTCGATCGCTCAGAAATTGTGGCGCGCCCATTGCGCGCGATGTCGCCAGTTGGCGAACCATCGTCGGGACGAAATGCTGAAGCTATCGGGCCGGCTGCGATCCGATGCGTGCGCGGATTGCCGCGAGCTCCTGCTCGTCCCAGATGCCGATCAGGATGCCGCCCTTCACCTGCAGCTGGTTATCCGCATAGGCCGCGATCTTCGCATTCGGCGTGGTGATGTGCATCTTCGGATGCAGCGCCCAGTCGAACAGCGCCGCCTGCAATCGCGCGATCACTTCAGTGCAGGCCGGGTCCTCGCCGCGGTCGGAAAATTCATTGGGATCGCTCTCGAGATCATACAGCATCGGGCGGAAGCCAGAGGCGTGGATGTATTTCCAACGGCCGTCAAAAGCCATAAACAGGCGACACTGCTCGATCGGCTGGTTCAGCTTTAGCCGGACGTCCTGCATGGCATAGTCGTATTCGGAGAACAGCACCTTGCGCCAGGCGGGTTTCTCGCCGCGCAACAGCGGCGTCAGCGAGCGGCCCTCCAGGATGTGGTCGGCTGGCGCGCCGCCAAAATAGTCGATGAAGGTCGGCGCCAGGTCGATGCCCTCGACCAGCGCATCGCAGACGGTGCCGCGTGTCGCGTCGGCCTCCGGTGAGGGATCGATGATGATGAGCGGGATTTTTGCCGACTGGTCGTGGAACAGATCTTTCTCGCCCATCCAGTGATCGCCGAGATAATCGCCATGATCGCTGGTGAACACGATCATGGTGTTGTCGAGCAGGCCGCGCGCTTCGAGAAACTTCATCAGCACGCCCATCTGGTCATCGATCTGGGTGATCAGGCCCATATACGCGGGGATGACTTTCTCTCGCGCCTCGTCGCGCGACATGTTGCGGGAGTAGCGCATGTCCATGTAGGCGGCGAACACCGGATGCGCTTCCTGGCGCTCTTTCTCCGAACGGATCGCCGGCAGCACATCCTGCGCCCCGTACATGCTGGCGTAGGGCTCCGGCGCGATATAGGGCCAGTGCGGCTTGATGTAGGACAGATGCAGGCACCATGGCCGGCCATCGGTCTCGGCCTCCGCGATGAAGTCCATAGCGCGCCGCGTCATGTAGGGCGTCTCGGACAATTCTTCCGGAATGCGCGCAGCCTTGTCGGCATGCGCCAGAAGCCATCCGTTTTGCAGCTCGCCATTGGCATCGGCGCCGGAATTGGCCCAATGCTCCCAGGGATTTTCGGCGTCGAAGCCGTTCTCGCGGAGGTATGAATCGTAGCGCGGGCGCGGTCGGTTCGTCGGATGCAATCCGTCGTCGCGCTCATACGGCTCGAAGCCGCATTCGCCGACATGCACGCCGATGATGGAGTCAGGCGCGATGCCGAGCATCTTCAGCCCCTCGAGATCCGGCGCCATGTGGGTCTTGCCGACCAGCACGTTGCGCACACCGATCTTCTTCAGGTGATCGCCCAGCGTCGGCTCGCCGACGCGCAGCGGCCAGCCGTTCCAGTGCGAGCCGTGGGAGCGCATGTAGCGGCCGGTGTAGAAGCACATCCGCGACGGGCCGCAGATCGGCGACTGCACGTATGCCCTGGAAAAGCGCACGCCGCGCCTCGCCATGGCGTCGATGTTCGGAGTCTTCAGCGTCGGGTGGCCGGTGCAGCCGAGATAATCATGGCGAAGCTGGTCGCACATGATCCAGAGGATGTTCTTTTGCGCGCGCGACATGTTGCTTTGTTGCGTTGATATCGGCGCGGATGCTGCGCTATCGCAGCGAAGATGACAAGCGGCGGAGCCTGCCGGCTCACGCCGTCCACGGCTCCATTTCGGCCGTGCTCTTGGCCTTGCCGGAGACCGGCGCCTCGCCGATCACCTCGGCCAGCGCATGCAGCGCTTCCTTGACGCCCGCACCCGTCGCGGCCGAGAGCAGCAGCGGCGTCTTCTTCGCGGCGCGCTTGAGCCGATCCTTCTGCTTCTTCAATTCGTCCGGCGCGACCGCATCGATCTTGTTCAGCGCGACGATCTCGATCTTTTCTGCAAGGCTGCCTTCATAGGCTTCCAGCTCGGTCCGCACTGTCCTGTAGGCCTTGCCGGCGTGCTCGGTCGTGGCGTCCACCAGGTGCAGCAGCACGCGGCAGCGCTCGACATGGCCGAGGAAGCGGTCGCCGAGTCCCGCGCCCTCATGCGCTCCCTCGATCAGGCCCGGAATATCGGCGAGCACGAATTCGCGGCCGTCCGCATTCACGACGCCAAGCTGCGGATGCAGCGTGGTGAAAGGATAGTCCGCGATCTTCGGCTTGGCCGCGCTCACGACCGAGAGGAATGTCGATTTGCCCGCATTCGGCAGCCCGACGAGGCCAGCGTCCGCAATCAGTTTCAGCCGCAGCCAGATCCAGCGCTCCTCGCCGGGCGCGCCGGGATTGGCGTTGCGCGGCGCGCGGTTGGTCGACGACTTGAAATGCGCATTGCCGAAGCCGCCATTGCCGCCCTCGGCCAGTACGAATTTTTCGCCAAGCTTGGTGAAATCGTGGATCAGCGTCTCGCGGTCCTCGTCGAACACCTGCGTGCCCACGGGCACCTTCAGCACGATCGGCTTGCCGTTGGCGCCATGGCGGTCCTTGCCCATGCCATTGGTGCCCTTCTGCGCCTTAAAGTGCTGCTGGTAGCGGTAATCGATCAGCGTGTTCAGCCCGTCCACGGCCTCGATGATGACGTCGCCGCCGCGCCCGCCATTGCCGCCGGAAGGTCCGCCGAACTCGATGAACTTCTCGCGGCGAAACGCCACGCAGCCGTTACCGCCGTCGCCGGAACGGACATAGACCTTTGCTTCGTCAAGGAATTTCAT